>NZ_JBFBAZ010000313.1:0-1051 GCF_040682475.1 Hamadaea sp. NPDC051192 | reverse complement strand
TAACGACCTGATGCGTAATTCTTCATGATCAACGCTTGACAACATGAAGGGCCGCGCGGATACATGCAGATGTGTCGTCAACATGGGCCCGCGCGGCCCTCCAACATTGTGCCTTCCACGGCCTGCCCGCGATAGCCCTGGCAGATCTGACAGTCGAGCTGGCGCCACAGTGGGAAGCCGCACGCGAGGACCGACTGCTGGCCTGCCGCGGCCGAGATCGCCGGCGAGCGGCCGGAGCCGGCCGACGGCCCAAAGTGGTCTTCCTCGACGCTTTACTCATCACCCTCGCGTACCTACGCACCGGGGTCACCCAAGATCTCCTGGCCGTGTTGTTCGACGTCGACCAGGCCACAATCAGCCGAGCCGTTCGCACTATCCGACCGCTGATCTCCGCACGCGGATACGCCACCGGCAACGACGGGCCACGACTGAGAACCCTCGCCGACGTCCTGGCCTACGCCCAGGCCACCGGCTTCGACCTGTGTCTCGACGCCACCGACATCATCGTGCGCCGACCGCAGGCCGCACGCCCTGGCCGCAAGGCGTTCGTCAGCGGCTCCAAACGCCGCAACACCATCAAAGGCACAGTCGTCAGTGACCAAGCCGGCCGGCTGCTCTGGGCCGGCGCTCTGCGACCAGGCCGCATGCACGACCAGACCGCCATCAAAACCGAAGGCATCGACGACCTGCTCGACCACTTCCCCGGCGTGCGCATCTGGGCAGACCAGGGCTACCGCGGACTGGCTAACAAACATCCCGGACAGGTGATCACCAAACTCGACCTGCTCCCCGACACCGCCGACAAAGACCTACAAGACCTCATCGTCGACCTGCGAAAACTACACTGCCAGCAACGCATCCCGATCGAGCAGGTCATCGGGCGGATGAAGAACTGGACCTCCCTCACACGCTGGCACGGCCACCGCGCCACCCTGCCCGAAACGTTCATCGCCGTGGCGACCCTGGTCTCCGACCTCACCGCCACACGATGATCAACAAGTACGGCGGTGAGGCGAACACACCTCACAGCCAATTACGCATCAGGTCGTAA
>NZ_JBFBAZ010000312.1:0-1084 GCF_040682475.1 Hamadaea sp. NPDC051192 | reverse complement strand
GGTCATGGTGGCGTCGCCGACACCAGTACCGAGCCAAAACAAGCCACTACCAGCGAAGACTCAACCTCAGCCAAGTGCGGCTGGAGTACTAGCCATCGGCACGTGCGTCGACGTGAATGCGGCGGTCGGCGGGAATCGAAGCGTGCGCTGCCCAGTGCTCGTTCGCCCAGCGGGAAGCTGTCCACTTGCGCTGATGCGAACCCGGGCTTGGCACGCGACGTCACTTGATCGGGCTCCCGAGTTCGGGCCGCAGTGGCATGTCGATTCGGCATGTGACTGTTTCTATTCGGGCAGAATGAGTGCCGGTCCGGTGGCAAGACACGGAAGAGGCCCTGGTTTGCCAGGGCGACAGCGGTCCGCTGTCTCGACTCTTTCTTCCGGAGACAAGCCCGTGCGGCAATGGCCGCCAACGCCGCCAATGGTTACGTTTCTCTCGTTGTCGTCGCGCGGCACAGCGTCCATTGCGTTCGAGAGACGGTGAGGTGTCTGATGAAGATGAGACGAGCGTTGTCCACAGCGATAGCCGCAGCGGCTCTAGTCGCTGGACTCGCTTTCACGGCGGAGCCGGCGCAGGCTTTCGGGCCCTCGTACTGCAACGCGTCGACGTGTTCGTTGTCGATCTCGGCCAACACCGGCGGCATCTATTTCGAGATGCCGCGGTTGACGAAAGTCACCATGATCTGCTGGACGGACAGCCAGTGGTGGAATGGCACCAACCGATGGTTCAAGGTCGACACCGTCTACGGGCGCGGATACATGATCGCAACACAGGTGTCCAACCAGACCAAAGTCGGCCACTGCTGATAAGCCTGTCATGCGGACTGCACGACTGCCGTGCAGTCCGCTCCCCTTGCGTCGTGCTGCCAGCGCGACCGTGCACGAGTCCATGCCGCCCTGAACCCCGTGGACCGAACTTGGCCACACCGGTAGCAGAGTGAGTCCACTCAAGGCCTCAGGGGATCGAACATCGGGCCGCCAGCCGGTCCCGCGCTGTCCGCGTACGAGCTCACATGTCGGCGGGGGTACGACCTGACGTGTCGGTCTCCGGCGGCGACGATCATGACATGGTGGGTCCGTCGGGCGC
>NZ_JBFBAZ010000311.1:0-1134 GCF_040682475.1 Hamadaea sp. NPDC051192 | reverse complement strand
AGAGGGCGTCTAATTCACGAACTTTGTGAGTGATGCCGGTTTAGGTGTCTCGCCAGGTTGGGGTGTTTTCGCCGGTGGCGCGTTTGGCCAGGTTGTCGATCATCGCGATGTGGATCATGCTGGCGGAGTTGTCGGGGAGGGTTTCGTAGTCACGAGCCAGGCGCCGGTGCTGCATGATCCATCCGATCGTCCGCTCGACGACCCACCGACGCTTGACCACGGAGAATCCCCTGATCCCCGGGTCTTTGGCGACGACCTCGACGTCGATGCCCAGGGTGGCGCCGTGTTCGATGACTCTGTTCTTGAATCCGGCGTCGACCCAGGTCTTGGCTAGGGCGGGGTGGGCGGCTTTGGCCTGGTCAAGCAGGTTGATGCCGATGGTGTTGTCGCTGGCGGCGGCTGTCGTGACGATGACGGCCAGGAGTAGTCCGAGGGTGTCGGTGACGATGCCGCGTTTACGGCCGACGATCTTCTTGCCTGCGTCGATGCCCTGGGTGTGGAGCGGGACGTTGGTCGAGGTCTTCACGCTTTGGGTGTCGATCACGCCGGCGGTGGGGGTGGCGTCGCGGCCGGCCTGGGTGCGAACAAGGCCGGTGAGCTGGTAGTTGAGCTGGGTGAACATGCCGTCGTCGGTCCAGGCTTTGAAGTAGTGATACACGGTCGGCCATGGCGGGAAGTCGTGGGGCAGGTAGCGCCAGGCGATGCCGGTGCGGTTGACGTAGAGGATCGCGTTGAAGATCTCCCGCAGGTCGTAGCTGGGTTTGCGTCCGCCGACGCCGGCGTCGGCGCGGGACTGGCGCCAAGCGGTCAGTTGTGGGGCGATCAGGGCCCACCGGGCGTCGGACAGGTCCGAGGGGTAGGCGGGTCGCGAGGTCACCCCAATGTTCTACTGTCGACAGACGTTGGAGTCGCAAGCGGGGTCCGACATTCATGCCTTCTCTGAATCAGACACGATCCGTGGGATAAACCGGGCTCGCTGCTGGGGCTTTTATCGGAGTGAGCCAGGCTTATCGCTCAATTCGACGCCCTTCTGGGGCGTCGACGCCGCCGGACCAACATGGCGAGTAACCGCGAAAGTGATCTAAACGCCCAGTCAGAGCCCGTTGAAGAACGGGTTGTTGTCGTAGGTGGTTG
>NZ_JBFBAZ010000310.1:0-1247 GCF_040682475.1 Hamadaea sp. NPDC051192 | reverse complement strand
GGTGGATTCAGGGGGTGGTCGCAACACCTTGGTTGATTCGAGGTGTTGTTGATGGCTCGTCCGGTGTCGTTGCTGGTTGTTCGTCGTGAATTTTGGCGGGCGGTCGGGCGGGGGTTGCCGACAGGGCAGGCGGCGGCGGTGGCTGGGGTCTCGTGGGCGACGGGGCTGCGGTGGTTCGGTGATAGTGGCGGGATGTCGCCGATCTCGCTGACCGAACCATGCGGCCGGTACTTGTCCCTTGCCGAGCGGGAGGAGATCGCGGTCGGTCGGGCGGCGGGCCAGAGCATGCGGGCGATCGCCCGCCGGCTGGGCCGCCATCCGTCGACGATCAGCCGGGAGCTGGTCCGCAACCGGGTCTTGGGCGGTAACCAGGGTGGTTATCGTGCGATGCTGGCCCAGTCGAAGGCCGAAGCGCGGGCTCGGCGGCCCAAGCCTCGTAAGCTGGCCGTGTGCCCGCCGCTGCAGGCCCAGGTCCAGGCGATGCTGGAGCAGCGGATGAGCCCCGAACAGATCAACCGCAGACTGCCGCTGCTATTTCCCGACGACCAGGGCATGCGGGTCTCGCACGAGGTCATCTACCAAAGCCTCTACGTGCATGGCAAAGGCGGCCTGCGCCGCGAGCTGACCACGCGGCTGCGCACCGGGCGAGCGCTGCGCAAACCACAGCGGCGGGTCGATCAGCGTGGCCAGCGCACCCGGATCCCGGACATGGTCATGATCGCCGACCGGCCCCCGGAGGTCGAAGACCGGGCTGTTCCCGGCGACTGGGAAGGCGATCTGATCACCGGCACCGCTAACAAGTCCGCCATCGGCACCCTGGTCGACCGGGCCACCCGGTTCGTGCTGCTGCTGCACCTGCCCAACGGTCACGGCGCCGTCGAGGTCCGCGACGCAATCATCACCGCTATGGCCGACCTACCCGCACAGCTACGACGCAGCCTGACCTGGGACCAAGGCATCGAGATGGCCCAGCACGGCCAGATCAGCGTCGCCACCGACCTGGCCGTCTACTTCTGCGACCCGCACAGCCCCTGGCAACGCGGCACCAACGAAAACACGAACGGCCTGCTACGCCAGTACTTCCCCAAAAGCACCGACCTGAGCCGCTACACCGCCGACGACCTCGCCACCGCCCAAGCCGAACTCAACGCCCGGCCCCGCAAAGCCCTCGGCTTCTACACCCCCGCCGAAACCCTCGCCCGTAAGCTCCACGAAGGCAGTGTTGCGACCACCCCTTGAGCCCAAGG
>NZ_JBFBAZ010000309.1:0-1265 GCF_040682475.1 Hamadaea sp. NPDC051192 | reverse complement strand
TACGGCAGTCACGGTTCACCGGTTGAGCTGCGCGGATGCGCGAAGACAGCCACCGCCAGATCATTGAAAGTTGTGGACAAGTCAATAATGCGGGCGGTGGCTGCCGCCCACAGCGTAGCCGTGGCCAGCTGGCGGCGGGTATACGAGCAGGCCATGGACCGGATCGCTGTGCGGTTCACCCGGATCGAACCGCGGCTGAATGTGCGGGACTTCGTCATGGGACTGCTGGCGCCGGTGGAACGCAAGAACTGCTGGTGGCTGGCCGAACACGTCGGCCATCGCGGCCCGTCAAAGCTGCAGCGGCTGCTGCGTGAGGCGGTCTGGGACGCCGAATCGGTCCGCGACGACCTGCGTGATCTGGTCGTCGAACACCTCCACCATCCAGACGCGATCTTGATTGTGGACGAGACCGGCTTCCTCAAGAAGGGCACCAGCTCGGTCGGCGTGCAGCGCCAGTACTGCGGCACCGCCGGGCGGATCGAGAACTCGCAGGTCGCCGTCTTCCTGTCCTACGCATCCGTGCACGGCCGGGCGCTGATCGACCGCCGGATCTACCTGCCGCAATCGTGGCTCGACGACCCGCAGCGCTGCCAGATCGCCGGCGTGCCCGACGAGATCGGCTTCGCCACCAAACCCACCCTGGCCATCGACATGATCGTCGCCGCGCTCGACGCCGGCATCGCGGCCGGATTCGTCACCGGCGACGAGTGCTACGGCCGTGACCCGCGGCTGCGCGCCACCCTGCAACATCACGAGGTTGGTTATGTCCTGGCTGTGGCCCGCAACTTCTACGCCCGGGTCACCACCGCGACGCGCGAACGCGTCGACGTCACCGAAGCCTGGCTGGCCGCACAGGCGTGGCAGCGCCGCTCCGCCGGACGCGGGTCGAAAGGCGAACGGTTCTACGACTGGGCGTGGGTCGCCGTCCACGACGACACCCCAGGTCACCACAGCCTGCTGATGCGCCGCAACCGCGCCGGGGAGCTGGCGTTCTACCGATGCTGGACGCCTCATCCAGTGCCGCTGTCGACGCTGATCACCGTCGCCGGAACCAGATGGGCCGTCGAGGAGAACTTCCAGATCGCCAAGGGCCAGGTCGGCCTGGACCACTACCAATGCCGCGGATGGACACCCTGGCACCGGTTCACCATCCTCGCGATGCTGGCCCTGGCCATCCTGGTCATCACCACCGCGAACCTCGCCAAACCCCTACGAGTTCGGATCTCGGATCACGCACCTGGCGACTTGATCGAGTTGACCGTGCC
>NZ_JBFBAZ010000308.1:0-1280 GCF_040682475.1 Hamadaea sp. NPDC051192 | reverse complement strand
TCCGCTCGAGATCTAGACACCTCAGAACGTAGGAGCAGCAACGGCGTGCGCTGCGTTACGACACATCAGCTACCCACACATGTCGGTGGAGAGCCAGAAATGGCTGCCCCGGTGACCGTTTCTCGCCTAGATCAACCGGGAACGAGCAGGGCATGAACGCGAACAAGATCATGTACAAGCCGGTGGGCCTCATCGGCGGCGCGTTGGCGGGCGTACTCGCCGGCATTGCGTTCAAGCAGGTCTGGCGGCTCGCCTCCGGCGAACCCGACGCGCCCAAGGCGACCGATGAGGGCAGCCACTGGCCGGAGATCCTGCTCGCGGCGGCGGTGCAGGGCGCGATCTTCGCCGTCGTCAAGGCGGCCGTCGACCGTGGGGGCGCGCAGAGCTTCCGCCGGCTCACCGGGAAATGGCCCGCCTGAACGCAATAGCACAATCGTCCGATATACGCCGGGTGAGCGCGCCGTTACCTTCGTGTCCATGAAGGAGGGCGCGGTCGTCTTCGTCGCCATTGGGTTGGGTCTGGGCATGCTCATGGGTGCCCGCTGGGTTCGGCTGAAGGGGGCCCAGAGCGGCTGGCGTGGCGCCAAGGCGGGCGTACCCAAGGCGAAGGCGGCCAAGAAGGCCGCCTTCAGTGGATTCATGTCGCACACCCGGCAGGCGTTCATCATGATCCTCGTGATCGCCGCCGTGTTCTTCGTCCTCATCCGGATCGCCCAGGCGAGCTGAGCCCTGGGCTAGTCCCGCCAGCCCGCGATCTCCACACCCTTGGCGGCCTCGACGCGTACGCCGAACCGGATCTTCGCCGTGCCCTGCGGGGCCAGGGCCAGCTTCCAGGTGAGTACGCCGAGGTCGGAGCGCTCGGCCGGGGTGGGCTCGGCGATCGTCTCCTTGACCGTGATCGCGCCGTCCCGGGTGACGGGGACCTGGTCGAGGACGGTGACCGTGATCGCGCGGTCCGCATGGTTGGCCACCCGGATCTCGTACTCCGTCTCGGTCCGGCGAGTGCTGCCCAGGGTCGCCTTGGAGGCGCTGCGCTTGGTGAGCTCCCGCTCCACGCGTACGCGGTCGTCGACGCCCAGGGCCAGTTCGCGCTCCTCCTCCGGAGCCCACGGTTCCAGGGCGGTCGCGCCGACGAAGTCGCCGTCATGGAAGAGAGAGGCGCGGCCCGGCGGCAGCGTATGCGTCGTGGAGTTGACCACGGTCGCGCGCAGCACGGCGTCCTCGGCGGTGACCGGCGCGGTCACGTAGTCGAGCCGCGCCTGCATCTCGAAGGTGCCGAT
>NZ_JBFBAZ010000307.1:0-1394 GCF_040682475.1 Hamadaea sp. NPDC051192 | reverse complement strand
GGGACTGTGGATCTAACGGTGTTTCCGGCCTGACACGCTGAGCGTGGTGCTCGGCGAGGAAGGCGGCCGTGATGACCGCGACACTGGATGACGTGACCCCCAGGAAGAAGCAGGTCGAGCCGTCGGCTGAGGAGCAGGCCGCGGCGGAGCTGGTGCGGCTGGCACGTGAGCAGGGCTTGTCGTTGACCGGCCCGGACGGGCTGCTCAAGCAGTTGACCAAGACGGTGCTGGAGACGGCGCTCAACGAGGAGATGACCGAGCACCTCGGCTACGAGAAGCACAATCCGGCCGGCGCTGGCGCCGACAACATCCGCAACGGCACCCGGCCCAAGACGGTGCTGACCGAGGCGTCCGGGCTGGTGCAGATCGATGTGCCCCGGGATCGGGCCAGCACGTTCCAGCCGCAGATCGTTAAGAAGCGCCAGCGCCGATTGTCAGGCGTGGACGAGATCGTGCTTTCGTTGTACGCCAAGGGTCTAACCACCGGCGAGATCTCGGCGCACTTCGCCGAGATCTACGGTGCTTCGGTGTCGCGGGAGACGGTCAGCCGCATCACTGACAAGGTCGTCGACGAGATGACCGAATGGTCGCATCGCCCGCTGAACGAGATCTACGCCGCGGTGTTCATCGACGCCATCGTGGTCAAGGTCCGCGACGGGCAGGTCGGCAACCGGCCGTTCTACGCCGCGATCGGCGTCACCCTCGACGGGGAGAAGGACGTGCTCGGGTTGTGGGCCGGCAATGGCGGTGAGGGCGCGAAGTTCTGGATGAGCGTGCTGACCGACCTGCGCAACCGTGGCGTCAAGGACGTGTTCTTCGTGGTCTGCGATGGGCTCAAGGGTCTGCCCGAGGTCGTGACGAATGTGTGGCCGCAAACGGTGGTGCAGACCTGCATCATCCATCTGATCCGTAACACGTTCCGGTTGACCTCCCGCAAGTACTGGGATGAGCTCAAGCGGGACATCAAGCCGATCTACACCGCGGTCAACGCCACTACGGCCAGGGCGGCGTTCGACGCCTTGGCCGACAAGTGGGGCGACCGCTACGGCGCGGTGATTCGGTTGTGGGACAACGCTTGGAGCGAGTTCATCCCGTTCCTGGATTACGACGTGGAGATCCGCCAGGTGATCTGTTCGACCAACGCGATCGAGTCCCTCAACGCCCGCTACCGGCGAGCGGTCAAGGCCCGAGGGCACTTCCCCAACGAGCAGGCGGCGCTAAAGTGCCTGTATCTCGTGACCCGATCCCTGGACCCGACCGGCACCGGCAGAACCCGATGGACGATGCGCTGGAAGCCCGCGCTGAACGCGTTCGCCATCACCTTCAGCGACCGATTCCCGGCAGCTGAAACCTACTGAGGAAACCGCCGGAAACACCGTTAACGAGATAGTCCC
>NZ_JBFBAZ010000306.1:0-1399 GCF_040682475.1 Hamadaea sp. NPDC051192 | reverse complement strand
GATCACGTCGGCGGCTGCAGCCGGTCCGGGCGCGCCCGCAACCGTGCCGGTCGCCGCCGACCGCAGCATGGTCGAGGAACTCGCCCGCACCCTGGGCGTCAGTCCCGACCAGGCGCTGGCCCGGCTCGGCCGCCAGGCGGCGTTCGCGCGGGCCGAGGAGCGCCTGCGCCTCGGCCGCGGCGCCCGGTTCGGCGGCGCGTACCTCAACGAGGACGCCTCGGTGCTGACGGTCGGCGTGACGAACGCCGCCGACAGCGCTCGCGTCCGGGCGGACGGGGCCGTCCCGGTCGTGGTCGACCGCAGCGAAGCCCGGCTGCTCACCTACGCCGGGCGGCTCACCGGCCGGGCGGCGTCGGCGCCCAAGCAGATCCCCGGCTGGTACGCCGATGTGCGTACCAACCGTGTCGTCGTGCTCTACCGCGACGGCGGCCTCCCCGCGGCCCGTGCCTGGGCGGCGGCCGGCGGCGTACCGGCGGACGCGGTGCGCTTCGAGGCCAGTGTGGAGCAGCCTCGGCCGCTGATCGACGTCGTCGGCGGCAACGCGTACTACATCGGCGCGGGCACCCGGTGCTCGGTCGGGTTCGCGGTGACCGGCGGCTTCGTGTCGGCCGGGCACTGCGGCACGACGGGCGCCACGACCACGCAGCCCAGTGGCACGTTCGCCGGATCGAGCTTCCCCGGCAACGACTACTCGTGGGTGCGTACGGCGGCGGGCAACACGTCGCGGCCGCAGGTCAACCGGTACCCGGGCACCGTCTCGGTGGCCGGTTCGCAGGCCGCCGGGGTCGGCGCGACGGTCTGCCGGTCGGGTTCGACGACCGGCTGGCACTGCGGCACCATCAACGCCCTCAACGCCTCCGTGACCTACTCCCAGGGGACGGTCACGGGGCTGATCCGCACCAACGTCTGCGCCGAGCCCGGCGACTCCGGCGGCTCCCTCATCGCCGGTGACCAGGCGCAGGGGGTGACCTCCGGTGGTTCCGGCGACTGCACCTCCGGCGGCACGACCTACTTCCAGCCGGTCAACGAGATCCTCCAGGCCTACGGCCTCACGTTGACCGTCACCGGCACCACCCCGCCGACGAGTTCGCCGACCACCGGTCCGACCGGCGGCCCGACGACTCCGCCGCAGGGCTGCGGCGGCCTGCCCGGCTGGAGTTCCACGACGGGGTACGCCCCCGGCGACGACGTGTCCTACAACGGCCGTCGCTGGGAGTCGACCTGGTGGTCCACCGGAGCCGAACCCGGCGCTCCCGGTTCCTGGGCCGCCTGGGCCGACCGCGGCGCCTGCTAGCGACCTCACGGTTTCCTCCCCCCTGCCGGGGGGGGGGGGCCCCCCCCCCCCCGCCGGGGGGCCCCCCCCCCCCCCCGCGACACACCCCCGGCAGGCCCACCCCCC
>NZ_JBFBAZ010000305.1:0-1409 GCF_040682475.1 Hamadaea sp. NPDC051192 | reverse complement strand
CAGAAGGTGACGCAGCCGTCCGGGTCGTACATCAATTACACGACGAACTCGGCGGGTGACACGACGGCGGCGACCGACGCGGCCGGCAACGCCACCCAATACCGGTACGACTATCTCGGCCGGACGGTGGCGGTGATCGCACCGGACGGGTCGAAGCGCACGACGGTGTATGACGAGCCGGGCAACAACATCACGGCCAAGGCGTACGACTCGACGGGTGCGTTGATCTCGAAGATCTCCGCGGCGTACGACGGCAACGGCAACCAGGTGTCCACCACGGACGCGTTGGGGCACACGACGTCGTTCACGTATGACGCGACGGGGATGGTGACCGGGGAGACCCAGCCGATCTCGGCCACGGCGTCGATCACCACGTCGTTCGGCTACGACCTGCAAGGGCATCGGACCCGCTACACCGACGGGCGGGGCAACAAGCACCTGTCGACCTACAACGCGTGGGGGTTGCTGGAGTCGCAGATCGAACCGGCGACCACCGCCAACCCCAACGACCGCACCTGGACGATCTCCTACGACGCGGCCGGGCAGCCGGTCAAGCAGACCCAACCCGGCGGGGTGGTCGTCACCAACACGTATGACACGGTCGGCAACCTCACCGGCCAGACCGGTTCCGGGGCGGAGGCGGTCACCGCCGACCGGACGTTCGGCTACGACCTGGCCGGTCAACTCACGTCGATGAAGGCCGGCACCGGCACGGACACGTTCACCTACAACGACCGTGGGCTACTGGCCACCGCTGCGGGTCCGTCGGGTGGATCGAGCTTCACCTACAACGGCGACGGCCTGGTGACCGGGCGCACCGACGCGGCCGGAACCAGCACCTACTCCTACGACACGGTGGACCGGCTGTCCGGGGTGACCGACGCCTCTACTGGGCAGACGATCGCGTACACCTATGACGGGTTGTCGCGGGTCACGAAGGCGACCTACGCCACCGGCGACACCCGCAACTTCGGCTATGACAATGCCAGCCGGTTGACGTCGGACACGCTGAAGACGTCGGCCGGGGCGGTGGTGGCGTCGGTCGGCTACGGCTATGACCTGGACGGCCGGGAGACGTCGAAGACCACCAGCGGGTTCGCCGGGTCGGCGGCGCACACCTACGGCTATGACTGGGCCGGCCGGTTGACGTCGTGGAACAACGGCACCACCACGACCACGTACACGTACGACAACGCCGGTAACCGCACCCAGTTGGGTGCCAAGGCGATGGTGTACGACGAACGTGATCAGCTGGTCGGGGACGGGTCGACGACCTACACCTACACGGCGCGGGGAACCCTGAAGTCCACCGTCACCGGGTCCACGACGCAGAACCTGACCAGCGACGCGTACGGGCAGCAGATCGCGATCGGCGCTGAGGCGTACACCTACGACAGCCTCGGCCGGGT
>NZ_JBFBAZ010000304.1:0-1413 GCF_040682475.1 Hamadaea sp. NPDC051192 | reverse complement strand
TACTCCAGCCGCACTTGGCTGAGGTTGAGTCTTCGCTGGTAGTGGCTTGTTTTGGCTCGGTACTGGTGTCGGCGACGCCACCATGACCATCGATTGACATGATCGCGGGTTCGCTTCCGGGTGATCAGGTGTGCCAGGAGACGTCGAACCTCGGCGAGGCTGATCGGGACGAGTCCGTCCCGATCGGAGTGCCCCTTTTTGCATGCTTCGCGGTGACGGTGAGGAACGCGTGCGCGCACATGGCGAGCGTCATGTGCCGGTACCAGGCGTCGTAGCGGCGGACCTGATATTCATCGAGGCCGACTTGTCCTTTGGCAGTCTGGAAGCACTCCTCGATCGCCCAACGGGCGCCAGCCACGCGGATCAGCTGCTCGTCGTCGGTGTCCTCGGGTCCGTAGCATAGGTAGTAGGCCAGCTCGGTGGGATCGGCGAGTGATCGGCGGATCAGCAGCCAGCGGGCGAAGCCGTGATCGGCGGTGCCAGTGTCGGGCAGCGTGGCCACGGCCCAGTCGAAAAGACGCGGACCTTTCGCACCATCGCCACAGCTGCGCCGCTTCCACGCTCGGGCAGGAGCGGCGACCGCGAGCTGGTCTGCGCGGGCGCTACCGCCCTCGGTAGGGATCTTCTGATTGCAGGCCACGGCAAGGACATAGGCCATGCGATTTTGCTGCAGCCAGAGCCGGAACTTGCTGTCTTTGCCGTAGGCCTCGTCCGCGGTCACCCAGCGGGCGGGCAGTCCGGCGTCGATCGCCCGGCGCAGCATCGCGAGTCCGAGCGCCGGTTTGGTCGCGAACCGCACCTTCTCGGGTATCGCGGCCTCGGCCCGCCGCGCCGGATCGTCGCACCAGCCCTGAGGCAGGTAAAGCTCGCGATCGACCAGGGTACGTCCGTGCTGGGTTACGTAGGCCAGGAAGACGCCGAGCTGGCAGTTCTCCGTCCGCCCAGCCGTGCCCGAATACTGACGCTGCACGCCAGCGGACTTGACGCCTTTCTTCACGAAGCCGGTCTCGTCGACCACCAAAATCCCGGCCGGATCGCCGAGGTGCTCATGCACGTACCCGCGCAGATCGTCGCGCACAGCCTCGGCGTCCCATGCCGCGTCGTTGAGCAGCCGCTGCATCCCGTCCGGTGTGTTCTCCCCAGCGGCCTCTGCAAGAGTCCACCCGTTCTTGCCTGCAAGCGGTGACAACAGACCCAGCAGGTACGCACGTGCACGCCGGCGCGGCTCCACCCGCCGAAACCGGCCGGCGATGCGCGCCATCAGGTCGTCCAGCCCCGCCGCCCAACCCGAAACGTCCTCAACACCCACAAGCCTGGGAGTCTATAGTGGACAGATCAAGTCCTATCAGGAACCCCGCAATGACGTCGTCTGGCCAGCGAAAACAAGTACACGAAAGTGCGGCTGGAGTACTA
>NZ_JBFBAZ010000303.1:0-1496 GCF_040682475.1 Hamadaea sp. NPDC051192 | reverse complement strand
AACAACGATGATCTGGTCACGGCGAAGTACTTCTCCGACAACTCCGGTTACACCTCGGCGGTGGGCAGCAGCTACGACTCGGCCGGTCGGATCACGTCCGATTGGGCGCGTACGCTCGGCGCCGGTAAGCCGGATGGTTGGTGGCGGTTGAACCCGGCCGGTGGCACCGAGGTCGTCGACAATTCCGGCGGCGACAACACCGCCACGGCCACGAGCGGGGTGACCTGGTCCGGCGGCGCGGGCGTCTTCAACGGAACGACCGGCTGGGTGACCGCTGCGAAGCCGGCGCTCGACACGACGAAGAGCTTCAGCGTCTCCGCCTGGGTCAAACTGGCCGGCAACACGATCGGGCAGACGGCGGTGTCCCAGGACGCGTCGGTGAACTCCGGCTTCAACTTGATGTACATGAAGGGCTCGAACCGCTGGTCGTTCACGAGGAACCTGACTGACACGACGAACTCGGGTTCGGCGACCGCACTGTCCACTGCCGCGCCCACGCTGAACACGTGGACGCATCTCGTCGGCGTCTACAACGCCGCCAACGGCCAGATGACGTTGTACGCCAACGGAACCGCGCAAGGAACCGCGACGGATACCACCCCGATCGCCGCGAACGGTCCGCTGGTCATCGGCCGGGAGCGCTACAACGGTGCGAACGACCTGCCGTTCAACGGCTCGATCGGCAACGTGCAGACCTACCAGCGAGCGCTGAGCGCTGCCGACGTGTCCAGCCTCTACGGCAACGGTCAGGCCGGTCGGCCGCTCGGCGACGTGAACAACACGACGACGTACACCTATGACCAGCGTGGGCTGAAGTTGTCCGAGACCGATCCGCTGGGCAACATCGAGTACTACGAGTACGACGAGTCCGACAACCTCGTGGTCACCACCAGCGCCCCGGTCAACGCCGAGTCCAACGGCGGCACCCCGGTATCGTCGAGGCCGGTTACCACGACCGGCTTCGACACCTTCGGTGACGAGGTCGAACTGCGCGATCCCGACGGCAACACCACCGTCATCACCCGCGACGCCTCCGGCCGCCCGGTCACGACCCGCCTCCCGGACTACACCCCACCCGGCGGAACGAAGATCACCGCCACCGTGTCCAAGACCTACAACGGCTCGGGCAACATCACCTCCACCACCGACCCGCTCGGCAAGGTCACCACCTACCTCTACGACCAGCAAGGCCGGCTGTCCAAGGCCACTGAGGCCAACGGCGCGATCACGACCTACGCGTACGACCTCAACGACGACCTGCTGCGTACGGTCAATCCGCTCGGCGCCGCCACCGAGGCCACCTACGACTACCTGGGGCGCAAGGTCACCGGGTCGGTCTTCGAACGCGCGACCTCCAGCACCATGACCAGCTTGTACGCGTACAGCAGTGCCGGGTTCCTGCAGAAGGTGACGCAGCCGTCCGGGTCGTACATCAATTACACGACGAACTCGGCGGGTGACACGACGGCGGCGACCGACGCGGCCGGCAACGCCAC
>NZ_JBFBAZ010000302.1:0-1520 GCF_040682475.1 Hamadaea sp. NPDC051192 | reverse complement strand
AGCGGCGTCACCAGATGGCACACCTCGACCGGCTTGCGCGGCACCACGAACACATCGATCAAGCTGTAGTAATCCAGCACCTCGTCATGCGGCACGCGTCCGGTGAAGACGGCGTCGTCGAGGCCGAGCCCGGCTGCTTGCAGCATCAGGCGTTCGCGCTCGGCGCCGTCGCCGACGATGAGCAGGTTGGTCTTGGCGACCCCGGCCGCACGCAGTTGGGCGTACGCGTCGATGAGGGTGTCGATGCCCTCGTATTCGACGATGGACGAGATGTACCCGATGACGGTGGTGTCGGGGTCGATCCCGAGCTTCTCCGCCAACACCGGATTACGGGTCAACCGAGGGAAGGCCTGAACGTCCACCCCGTTCGGCACGACGGTGATCCGATCCCGGTCCACACCACCGGCCTCGATCCGATCCGCCATCACATCCGCGAGCGTGACCACGTGCGACGCCTCCCGGCGACACCGGTCCTCGATCTCCCGCCGCCACAGATACACGTCCGGCAGGCCGAACCGCGACTCCAGCCGCCCGAGGTCGTCCCAGCCGTAGAGTTCGGCCTGGCGCTGGAGCCAGGTCTCCTCCCAGAAGCCCCGGGACTCGTAGACCACCGGAATGCCGAAGTCCCGGCCCACGACTTCGGCAGAGAGGGCGTTGAGGAAGTCCGACGCCGCGTGCAGCACCGACGGCCGCACCACCCGCACCACGTTGGCCAGGCGCTGGATATGCGTACTCAGCCAGGCGTCCAACGGTTCCGAACCCCGCGCCGCGCCCGGAATCCGGTGGTACGCGATCCCGTCGACCTCCTCCCGCGCGTAGTCCGAACCCGGCTCGCCGAAGCCCATATGCGTGACGACGTGGGGATCCAACCCGGTGTCCCGCTGCGCCAACGCCGAGTAGTGCGTCCGCAGGGTGTAGCCGGTCTGGGTATGCGGCAGTGAACTCCCCACCACATGCAGCACCCGGCCCGGACGTGCCTCGTACTCCCGATCCTCCGGCCGGGTCGACAGCGTCAGCGTCCCGGACAGCACCGCGATCTCACCCTCGATCACGGCGAGGTCCTTCGCGTCCTTCGCGTTGGCCGCGTCGCCGAGCAACTGGGCCACCTCGCGGGCCTTGACCAGGTAGCCGCGCCGCCGCAACTCGTTGCGCAGCCGACGCAGCGTACGCGGGGCGAGGGTCGCCAGCGTCCCGGCTGCGGTGAGGTCGCGGTGGATCTCCAGGACGCGGCCGTCGTCGAGCGCCTCCTCGGTGGGATCGGGCTTCGGCAGCGCCCCGAGCTTGTCGTAGAGCTGCAGGTAGGTCTCGGCGTTCGCGGCCCAGGTACGTTCCGCGCGAACCCACGAGGCACCGATCTCGGCGAGCCGGCGACGGCGGCCCGGGTCGGCGAGCAGTTCCAGGAGCACCCCCGCCAGCGACGACGCGTCGCCGGCCTCGAAGAGCGCGGCGGCGCCGCTCTGCTCCGCGATACGAGCCAGCGCCCGGACGTTGGACAGCACCACGGTCCGGCCCGTCGAGAA
>NZ_JBFBAZ010000301.1:0-1523 GCF_040682475.1 Hamadaea sp. NPDC051192 | reverse complement strand
CTGCTCCGCGTCCTCGCCCGGCGGCTGCGCCGGACCAACGACGCGCTCGCCGACCTGATCTTCACCGACGTCCCGGGCCGGGTCGCCAAGAACCTGCTGCAGATGGCGGGCCGCTTCGGCACCCGCGACGGCGGCGTCCTGCGGGTCACGCACGACCTCACCCAGGAGGAGCTGGCCCAGCTGGTCGGTGCTTCCCGGGAGACCGTCAACAAGGCGCTCGCCGACTTCGCCTCGCGCGGGTGGCTGCGGCTCGACGGCAAGAGCGTGATCATCCTCGACCCGGAGCGGCTCGCTCGCCGCGCTCGCGTCTGAGGTTTTTTCGGGTACGCACTCTGCATACCGTATAATTCGGACATTGCCGGGGATTCTTTCGGAATTACCCGGCATTTCCTGTGTCGCTCATCCGACACAGCAGCGTCAGTTGCCCGAATGGCCTCGTTTCTCGAATCGTCCAACCGGTACACCCGACGATTCGAGAGAAGGTCCCTCGCG
Source organism: Hamadaea sp. NPDC051192 (assembly GCF_040682475.1). Classification (NCBI taxonomy): domain Bacteria; kingdom Bacillati; phylum Actinomycetota; class Actinomycetes; order Micromonosporales; family Micromonosporaceae; genus Hamadaea; species Hamadaea sp. NPDC051192. Next base: position 1,031 of record NZ_JBFBAZ010000301.1, on the reverse strand, counting down.
ATGAAGACGTGGGTTCGACGCTCACTCAACGCCGGCGCCCTGACCGCCGGCGCGCTGCTGGCGACCGGCACCGCCGCTCACGCCGACGCCACGTTGGTCAGCAGCGACAACGTTGGCATCCTCAACGGCACTCAGGTCCTGCTGCCCGTCCAGGCCCCGATCGACGTCTGCGGCAACGCTGTCGCCGTCGGCGGCGCAGCCGGTGCGGGCTGCGTCGGCGGCTCGGCGGCCATGCTCTCCCCCGAGTGGGGCTGGGCGCACTACCAGGCCAAGACCGGCCCGAACATCGGGATCGGCAACGGCACCCAGATCATCGCCCCGATCCAGGTCCCGGTCGACGTCTGCGGCAACGCCGTCGCGGTGCTCGGCCAGGCGTACGCCGGCTGTGAGGGCGGCGCCTCGGCGACCATCACCGGCAAGACCAAGCCCGGCGGGCACTACACGAAGGAGTCCACCGAGGCGGGCGTCCTGCCGACCGAGGGTCTGGTCGACGGACTGCCGGTCGTGGGCAGCCTGCTCGGCGGCCTCACCGACGGTTCGGGCCTGCCCGTGGTCGGCGACCTGCTCGGCGGCTCCGGCCCGGCGGCCGGTCTGCTCGGCGGCCGGCCCGCCACCGAGATGCTGGAGAGCACCGGCGCCCCGACCGAGGGCAAGGGCAAGCCGCGTCCGTGCGGCTGCCCCAGCGGCCACGACGACCACGGCCACGGCGGCCCAGGAAGTCACGGCGGCCCGACGCTCGTCAGCACGGGCAACATCGGGGTCCTGAACGGCACCCAGGTGTACGCCCCGATCCAGATCCCGGTGAACATCAGCGGGAACGCGATCGGCGTACTCGGCTCCGCGACGGCGTGGAGCGTCGGCGGATCCTCCGCCCAGCAGTAATCCCGAACGGCCGGTCTGCCGGAGGTTTCAAGCGGCAGACACTGCAACGTCACTCCGGTGGACAGCCCGGCAGACCGGCAGCACCGCCCTTTCGCACGAGCCGCCGACCCGTTTCCCACGGGTCGGCGGCTCGACCCGTTCCCCCCACC
>NZ_JBFBAZ010000300.1:0-1526 GCF_040682475.1 Hamadaea sp. NPDC051192 | reverse complement strand
GAGTCCGGGGTGACCGAGGCGGTCAACGAGGTCAACGGCGGGATCGGCACCTACAACACGGTGACCCTCGGCTCGCCCGGCCCGTTCACCGACGCCACCGCTGCGGCGTTCGACGGCACGACGTCCTACCTGAGTCTCCCGACGGCCGACATCCCGACCACTGGGCCGAACTCCGTCGCGATGTGGTTCAAGATGCCGTCGGGGTCCACTGCGGGTGGCGTGCTTTATGCGTACCAAGGCATGCCTTTGAATGATTTGACGGGGAGCTGGTGGACCCCGGCGCTGTATGTGGGCACGGACGGCAAGCTGCGCGGCGGCCTGTGGACCGGGGCTGCCACGACCCGGATCACCACCGCGACGTCGGTGGCCGACGGAAAGTGGCACCACGTGGCTCTCGCCGCGGGTGTCAATACGCAGACGATGTATCTGGACGGCGTGGCGGTCGGGACGCTGAACACCACGATCGTGACCACCGGTGCGGCCTACGCCTACGTCGGTGCGGGCCGGTGGGAGGGGAACTGGCCGGCCCACAGCGCTGCGAGCGTCGGGTATTTCCCGGGTTCGATCGGGGAGTTCGCGTTCTACAAGTCGCAGCTGACGGCGGCGCAGGTCGCCGATCAGGTGGCGGCGAGCAAGAACGCGTCGGCGGACGCGGTGGGTGCGGCGTTGGCGAAGAAGATCGTGGTGACCGATCCGACGAACGCCACCACGACTTATCTGTACGACGTCGAGAACGGCAACCGGCAGGTCGCGGAGATCTGGACCGACGGTTCCCAGCAGCGGCAGACGGCTTACGGGTACAAGGACGGTTATCTGCGTACGGTGACCGACCCGAACGGCAACGTGACCACGAGCGAGTACGACGCGCGGGGCAACACGATCTCGGAGCAGACCTGCCAGGACCGGTCGGCAGGCAAGTGCTCGACGGTCTACTACAGCTATTACTTGAACGCGGCGTCGCCGGGTGATCTGCGCAATGATCAGATCACCGAACTTCGCGACGGCCGATCGGCCAGCGCGACGGACAACACGTATCTGACGAAGTTCGAGTACGACGCGCTGGGCAACAAGATCAAGACCACCGACGCGCTGGGCCGGGTGGCGTCCACGCAGTACACCGACGGCACGACGATCGCAGCAGCTGATGGCGGGTTCGCCCCAGCTGGATTGCCGTGGCGGGTCACGTCACCCGGTGGCCAGGTGCAGACCACGACCTATTTCGCCAATGGTGATGTGGCGCAGGTGACCGACCCCGCGGGTCTGGTGACCAAGCTGGCCTACGACGGAGTAGGCCGGGTGGTGTCGAAGACCGAGATCTCGACCGGATACCCGAGTGGCGTGGTGACCCGAGTCGTCTACGACAAGCTGGGCCGGATCACTCAGCAGACCGATCCGGCCACGACGAACCGGGTGACCGGCGCGGTGCATACCCCGGTGACGACGACGGTCTACAACTTCGACGGGCAGATCACGCAGCAGACCGTGGCCGATGCGACGGGTGGTGATGCGGCGCGGACGTTGAAGAA
>NZ_JBFBAZ010000299.1:0-1528 GCF_040682475.1 Hamadaea sp. NPDC051192 | reverse complement strand
AGGTCATCGACGCCACTGGCCAGGTGCTCATCCCCGGCTTCGTCGACACGCATCGCCACGTGTGGCAGGCGCCCCTGCGCGGCATCGGCCCCGACCTGACCCTGCCCGGCTACTTCGAGGTCGTCCTCGGCCGCGCACTGTCCGCGTACCGGCCGGAGGACACGCACCTCGCCGTCCGGCTCGGCGCCGCGGAGGCGCTCGACGCGGGCATCACGACCGTCCTGGACTGGAACAACACCACTCACGCCGAGGCGGTGGCTGACGCGTACCAAGGCCTGGGGATGCGCGCGGTCATCGCGGGCGACCAGCCTCGCGCAGATCTCACGGGTACGCTCAGCGCAGCGCTCGCCATCCTCGGCCCGGAATACGGCCCGGCCGACGAAGCCGAGGCACTCCTGCGCCGGGCGCGGGACCTGGGCATCCTCGTGACGATGCACATCGGCGGCGGGCGTACGCCGTCAGCAGTGTCGCGAATGGACGAAGCGGGTCTGCTCGGCCCCGGCGTGCATCTGGTCCACCTGAACTCCGTGACCGCCGACGAGGCCGAACTCCTCGCCGACACCGGCGCCGGAGTCACCGTGACGCCGCTCGTCGAAGAACTCATGGGCCACGGAGTCTCGGCGTACGGCCGGCTCGCCGATGCGGGCTGTCGACCCGCGCTCGGCGTCGACGTGGTGGTCAACTCCGTGCCGGACCTCTTCGAGGTCATGCGGGCGACCCTACGAGCCGAGCGTACGCGCGCCGTCCCGAGCGCGTCCGCGCCGATGCTCGCGGCTGCACGCATGCTCGACGCGGCCACGGTAGACGGGGCACGAGCGTTGGGCCTGATCGACCGGATCGGCACGATCGCCGTCGGCAAACGAGCCGACCTGGTACTCCTCGACGGGCTCGCCCACCTCGCCGGAAGCGCCGACTGCGCCGGTGCGGTGGTCACGTCCCTGCGACCCTCCGACGTGGACACGGTCATCGTCGACGGCCGCATCGTGAAGCGTTCCGGCCGGCTCGTCGACGTCGACCTCGCCGCCCTCCGCGCCTCCGCCGCCGACCTGGGACGCCGCGCCCTCGGCGCGCCAGCCGCCCGCTAAGCCGTGCTGTTCGCTGGGGCCATGCGGCTGGCGCATGATCACGGAATCAGGCGCGAAGTCGCAGATGGCGGGCGCACTCCCGCTACTGGCGTGTGTGGACTCATTGGTTGCTGAACCTGGCACATTCTGGTGACCTTGACCCTCTGGAAGATGTCGTACCTACGTCCTAATGTTGATTCCGTGGACGGGGTGTTGGCGCAGGTGGAGGCGGATGTCGCCAAGTTGGCGGCTGGTCCCCTGTGGACACTTTCGGACGCCGAGATCACCGACGAGGTACGCCGTGTTCATGTGGCGATCCAGCGGTTGTCTGGCCGTCTGCTGACGTTGATCGGGGCGGCGGACAGTCGTGAGATCCCGTATAACGCGGGTGCGACCGGGACGGCGAACTGGCTGACCTATCTGCTGTCGATGCGGCACCGGGAAGCGGTGGAGTGGACCAAGCT
>NZ_JBFBAZ010000298.1:0-1563 GCF_040682475.1 Hamadaea sp. NPDC051192 | reverse complement strand
GTACGGGACGTCCATGCATTTGCCGCTGTTGGTGTTGACCAGTCCGTAACCGCCCGATTGGGAGACGGCCTTGAACTGCATGTCGGTGGCGGCGGCGTTGCAGGCCAACTGTTGCAGCAGGGCGCCGTTGCCGGTTCCGGCTCCGACGACGTCGATGCACTTTCCGCTGGCGCCGGAGGCGAGGGTGTAGACGCCGCCGTTGACCGGCGCGACCGCGGCCTCGGCGATCGGCATGGTGACGAGCATGATCCCGGCGGCGACCGTGCACACCGAAGCGGCCAGGCCGGCGATGAAGCGTTTTCTCTGCATCACGGACTCCTTAGGAGATCGGGTTCCAGCCGTCGGAACCGGCCAGGTACTTCTGCGGGGTGTAGTTCGCGGCCTGCGAGTCGGCCAGCTGCGGCCGGTTGCCGTTGACGGTGGCGCCCGAGCCGGTGTTCCTGTATTCGAGGAACCGGGCGTTCTGCCACGTGTTGGTCGACATGTTGGTCCACGGCTGAGCGGTCGCGATGGTCGCGCTCAGCGACGACTCGCGGTAGAGCACCTGGGCTCCCTGCCGCCAGGGCCGGCCGAGCCCGGTCACGTTGTTCGCCGCGCCGGTGATGGTCGACTTGTAGAACAGGAACCCGTAGGTCTTCGCCGTGTCCGTACTCGCGGCCGTGATCGGCCCGCCGGTCGACCGCTTCTCGTAGACACTGCACCCGTCGAAGACGATCGTGCCGCCGCCGAAGATGAAGTCGACGGTCCCCTCGATGTAGGAGTTCTTCACGTACGCCCGGGTCGCGTCGTTGACCAGGAAGGTGTCCTGGTCGCCGAGCAACCGGACGTTCGTCAGGACGGCCCGGTCGGCGTTGAGGTGCAACGCGACCGCCTGCTGCCCGGAGGTGACCGAGCTTTCGTCGAAGTCGTTGGAGATCGTGAGGTTGGTGGCGATGAAGTCATGCCCGTACGCGAACACGGTCGCGCTGCCGGAGGTCCCGTACGCCCCGGCGTAGTGGTTGTTCACGATGACGGTGTTGCTCGCCGAGGACCCCAGCCCCTGCAGGGTGATGTACGGCTTGTTCGCGGGCACGGTCACGATCTCCCGGTAGGTCCCGGCCTTGATCGTGATCACCACCCGGCTGGTGTTGTTCGCCGGGACCGCGTCGACCGCCGCCTGCACCGTGCGGTACTTGCCGGTGCCGTCGGACGCGACGGTGGGCGTACCTGCGGTGGCAGTCGGGCTGGAGGTCGCTCCGGTGACGTAGTTGAACGACCACTGCATGCGGGCGATGTCGGAGCAGGGTTCCTGGATGATCGGGTTGCCGCCGGCGGTGGAGCCGTCCTTGTCGGACACGCAGAGCCCGGTCGCGACGCTCTTGATGATGTACTTGCCGGACGCTGCCGTGGACGCGGTGAACGTCCAGGTCTGGTTCGTGCTGGCCCCGCAGGTCCACTGCCACAGCTGGATGCCGCTGGTGGAGTCGGCGTACGGGACGTCCATGCATTTGCCGCTGTTGGTGTTGACCAGTCCGTAACCGCCCGATTGGGAGACGGCCTTGAACTGCATGTCGGTGGCGGCGG
>NZ_JBFBAZ010000296.1:0-1685 GCF_040682475.1 Hamadaea sp. NPDC051192 | reverse complement strand
TTCTTCAACGTCCGCGCCGCATCACCACCCGTCGCATCGGCCACGGTCTGCTGCGTGATCTGCCCGTCGAAGTTGTAGACCGTCGTCGTCACCGGCGTATGCACCGCGCCGGTCACCCGGTTCGTCGTCGCCGGATCGGTCTGCTGAGTGATCCGGCCCAGCTTGTCGTAGACGACCTTGGTGACGAGCCCGGCCGGATATCCGCCCGACACCTCGGTCTTGGTGATGACTCGGCCCAGCCCGTCATAGGCCAGCTTGGTGATCAACCCGGCCGGGTCGGTCACCTGCGCGACGTCACCGTTGGTGAAGTAGGTCGTGGTCTGCACCTGACCACCGGGTGATGTGACCCGCCACGGCAGCCCAGCCGGAGCGAACCCGCCGTTCGCCGCGGCGATCGTGGTGCCGTCGGTGTACTCGGTAGACGCGACCCGACCTATGGCGTCGGTGGTTTTGATCTTGTTGCCCAGCGCGTCGTACTCGAACTTCGTCAGATACGTGTTGTCCGTCGCGCTGGCCGATCGGCCGTCGCGGAGTTCGGTGATCTGATCATTGCGTAGGTCGCCGGGTGACGTCGCGTTCAGGTAGTACGAGTAGTAGACCGTCGAGCACTTGCCTGCCGACCGGTCCTGGCAGGTCTGCTCCGAGATCGTGTTACCCCGCGCGTCGTACTCGCTCGTGGTCACGTTGCCGTTCGGGTCGGTCACCGTACGCAGATAACCGTCCTTGTAGCCGTAGGTGGTCTGCCGCTGCTGGGAACCGTCGGTCCAGATCTCCGCGACCTGCCGGTTGCCGTTCTCGACGTCGTACAGGTAGGTCGTAGTGGCGTTCGTCGGATCGGTCACCACGATCTTCTTCGCCAACGCCGCGCCGGCCGCGTCCGCCGACGCGTTCTTGCTTGCCGCCACCTGGTCCGCGATCTGCGCCGCCGTCAGCTGCGACTTGTAGAACGCGAACTCCCCGATCGAACCCGGAAAGTAGCCGGCGTTGTCACCGTCGTACCCGGTCCAGCTCGCCGACCATTTGCCCGCGCCCAGGTAGGCGTACGTCGCGGTGGTGGCGACCAGGGCCGCGTTGCGCGTCCCGACCAGCGTGCCGTCCAGGTACAGCGACTGGCTGGTGCTGCTGGCCGACAACGCCACGTGGTGCCACTTTCCGTCGGCCACCGACGCCGAGGTCGTCAGCACGTTCGCGGCACTCCCCGTCCAGAAACCGCCGCGTAGCTTGCCGTCCGTGCCCACATACAGCGCCGGGGTCCAATAGCCGCTCACGCTCAGATCGCCACTCATAGGCATGCTTTGGTACGCATAAAGCACGCCACCCGCAGTGGACCCCGACGGCATGGTGAACCACATCGAGACGGAGTTCGGCCCCGTCGTCGGCACGTCCGTAGCCGGTAGTTCTACATAGGAGGAAGTTCCGTTGAACTTGCCCGCCGTCGCGTCGGTGAACGGGCCGGGCGAGCCGAGGGTCACCGTGTTGTAGGTGCCGATCCCGCCGTTGACCTCGTTGACCGCCTCGGTCACCCCGGACTCGTTCATCCGCAGATAGTCGGCCGGACCACCCGAGAGCACGGACGCGGCGTACACCTGGGACGAACCGGCCACCGCCGACGGGCTGATCTTCCACGTCCCGTTGTGCTCGTCGATCACCTGCGTCACGATCCCGCTGACCGGGTCATAGGTGAT
>NZ_JBFBAZ010000295.1:0-1705 GCF_040682475.1 Hamadaea sp. NPDC051192 | reverse complement strand
GGCTGCACGGTGCGGCCAGCGGCCCGGACCTGACCGAGGCCGACGCGACGGCGTACGCCCGCGCGACGGCGATCACAAGATTCGACCCGGAACCCTGATCCAGCCGATGAACTAAGCCGTGCGCTTGGGCTGCTTCTTGACGTTCGGGTCGGCCGCGATCTTGTCGGCCGCCTTCTGCATCGCCGTGGTGAACTCGGCGGTGCCGCCCTTGCCCGACATCAGGTTGGTGATCGCACCTTCCAGCGCGGTGTAGAGGTCCTTGTACCAGCCGTCGAAGCGGACGCTCACGACGTTGCCGTTGGCGGCGGCCAGGACCTTGTTCGCCGAGACGAACTGCGACGAGCCGGTCAGGCCGTCGGCCGCGCCCTTGACGACCGGCAGCGACTTGGTCAGCTCGGCGAACTTGCGGGCGCCGGCCTTGGACAGCATGATCCGCAGGAACTCCAGGCCACCGGCCGGGTTCTTGCCGGTCTTCGGGACGATCCAGCCCTCACCGGCTGCCGCGCGTACGGTGCCGTAGGGGCTCTTGTCCGACGCCGTCAGGCTCCACTGAGCGCTGACCTCGAGCTTGGTGTCCGGCCGCAGGGTCTTGGCCATCTCGCCTTCGAGCCAGGTGCCGCAGGGGATGAACAGCGCCTTGCGGTCGATGACCGCCTGCTGGGTGGTGGTGTGGTCGAGGGCGGCCGCACCGGCCTGGACGTAGCCCTTGCCCAGCATCTCGTGGACGTGGTCGATGACGGTCTTCACCGCGTCGGACTGCCAGGCGCCCGGCTCCAGGTTGTCGATCGCGAAGATCGCCTCCTTGCCGCCCACCTTCCAGATCCAGTCGGTGATGACGTTGTACATGTACCACGGGTACTTGCCCTGGTGGGTGAAGGCGGCGATGCCCTCCTTCTTGGCGTTCTCGGCCAGCGCCAGGAACTCGTCCCACGTGGTCGGCACCTTCCAGCCCTTGGAGTCGAACAGGGTCTGGTCGTGGAAGAAGCCGTACACCGTGTAGGCGGCGTTCAGCGTGTAGGGCTTGTCGTTGAACAGGCCAGACTCGATCGTGCCGGCGAGCAGGGTGTCGCGGATCTTCACGTTCGGGTCGTCGACGCTCGGGGCGTCGTACAGCTCGGTGAGGTCGGTGAGCTGGTCGACGATGGTCGCCAGGTCGAGCGTCTTCGGCGAGGAGTTGTTGATGACGTCCGGCGCGGTGTTACCCGTGAACCGGGGCTGCATGTCGGTCAGGATCTCCTTGGACCAGGTGATGCCGACCTTGGAGCCGCTGTACTTCTGCTCGTAGAGCGACGCGTAGCCCTTCGCGTACTCCTGGCCGAAGCCGCCGTCGAAGACGACCGTGTCGACGTTCTTCTTGGCGTCCACGCCGAAGGGGTTGTCCTTCGTCTTGCCGGTCGTGCCGCTGCCGGTGTCGCCGGAGGTGTCGCTGGAGGCGCAGGCCGCGAGGAACCCGGCGGCCGGCGTCGCCAGCAGACCCGCTGCCGCGGCACGGCGAAGCACCGTGCGGCGGCTCAGGCTGGTGTGGGACATGGTGTCTCCTCAGTAAGGGATTCGTTGGTGGGGGTTCCCGGCTCGGCGGGCCGCCGCGCCGAAGCTTGTGTGTGGAGGCTCTTCATTCGGCGACCTCCTTGATCCGATGGGCCTCCACCGCACGAGCCGTACGCTGAAAGGCCGCGTGCGAGCGCTCATGCGTGCGCTGCGCCAC
>NZ_JBFBAZ010000294.1:0-1763 GCF_040682475.1 Hamadaea sp. NPDC051192 | reverse complement strand
GTGGCGTTGCCGGCCGCGTCGGTCGCCGCCGTCGTGTCACCCGCCGAGTTCGTCGTGTAATTGATGTACGACCCGGACGGCTGCGTCACCTTCTGAATGAAGCCGGCGCTCGTGAAGGTGTAGTTCGTCGTGTACGTGCTCGACGTGGCCCGCTCGAATACCGACTCACTGATCCGGCGCCCCAGATAGTCGTACGTGGACTCGGCGGACGCTCCGAGCGGGTTGACCGTGCGCAGCAGCTCGTCGTTGAGGTCGTACGCGTACGTCGTCACGGCCCCGTTGGCCTCGGTCGCCTTGGACAGCCGGCCCTGCTGGTCGTAGGCGAACGTGGTGGTCTTGCCCAGCGAATCCGTCGTGGTGAGAACGTCGCCGGAACCGGTGAACGTCTTGGACACCGTCGCGCCGGTGATCGCCGTCCCGCCCGGCGGGGTGTACGACGGCAACTTCGTGGACAGCGGCCGCCCTGACGCGTCACGGGTGATGGTCGTGACGTTGCCGTCGGGATCGCGTAGTTCGACCTCGTCACCGAAGGTGTCGAAGCCGGTGGTGGTGACCGGCCTCGACGACACCGGGGTGCCACCGTTGGACTCGGCGTTGACCGCGGCGCTGGTGGTGACCACGAGGTTGTCGGACTCGTCGTACTCGTAGTACTCGATGTTGCCCAGCGGATCGGTCTCCGACAGCTTCAGCCCACGCTGGTCATAGGTGTACGTCGTCGTGTTGTACGCGTCGCCGAGCGGACGACCGGCCTGGCCGTTGCCGTAGAGGCTGGACACGTCGGCAGCGCTCAGCGCTCGCTGATACACCTGTACGTTGCCGATCGAGCCGTTGAAGGGCGCCTCCTGGGCACCGTTGTACTTGGAGCGGCCGATCACGAACGCGCCGCTCGACGCGATCGGCGTCGTGTCGGTCGCCGTGCCCTGCGCGGTTCCGTTGGCGTACAACGTCATCTGGCCGTTGGCGGCGTTGTAGACGCCGACGAGATGCGTCCACGTGTTCAGCGTCGGAGCCGCCGTGGACTGCGCCATCGCCGAGGTGGGCGAGGTGGTGTCGGTCAGGTTCCGGGTGAACGACCAGCGGTTCGGGCCCTTGAGGTACTGGAGGTTGAACCCGGAGTTCACCGAGGCGTCCTGCGACACCGCGGTCTGCCCGGCGGTGTTGACCGCCAGCTTCACCCAGGCCGAGACACTGAAGCTCTGCGTGGTGTTCAGGACGGGACCGGCCGTGGTCGCCCAACCCGTGGTGCCGTTGAAGACGCCCGCGCCGCCGGACCAGGTCACCCCGCTCGTGGCGGTGGCGGTGTTGTCGCCGCCGGAATTGTCGACGACCTCGGTGCCGCCGGCCGGGTTCAACCGCCACCAACCGTCGGGCTTACCGGCGCCGAGCGTACGCGCCCAATCGGAGGTGATCCGACCGGCCGAGTCGTAGCTGCTGCCCACCGCCGAGGTGTAACCGGAGTTGTCGGAGAAGTACTTCGCCGTGACCAGATCATCGTTGTTGTACGTGTAGCTGGTCTTGCGGGCCACGCCGTTCGGGTCCAGGGTCTCACCGGTCACCCGGCCGACCGCGTCCACCGTGTACCGGGTGTCGGTGACGTTGTTGTTGCTCAACTCCCGAACCACGTTGCCGGCCGCGTCGTACTCGTTCTGCTCGGCCACATACGTTTGGCTGCCGTCGGCGTTCTTCTTGATCACCGCGACTTCGAGGTTGTTGTCGGTATACGTGAACGCCGTCACGAACCCCATCGCATCGGTGATCGTGGC
>NZ_JBFBAZ010000293.1:0-1875 GCF_040682475.1 Hamadaea sp. NPDC051192 | reverse complement strand
GCTGGCGGCGAAGGCCGGCGACCCACCGGACAGCGTCTCGGTCGCGTTGGACGCTTGGAATCGGTGGGACACCACCTGGTACCTCATCATCGCCGACACGGGGTACCACTGGGACACCCGGGCGACGGCGTTCTGGCCGCTCTACCCGATGACCGTACGCGCGGCGAACGCGGTGCTGCCGGGCGGCTCGTTCGGGGCGGCGCTGGTGGTATCGCTGGTGTGCTGCCTGGCCGCGCTGGTGGTCACGCACCGCCTCGCGGCCGAGATGATGGACGAGCGGCACGCCCGCCGGGCGGCGTTCTACCTGCTCGCCTTCCCGACCGGGTTCTACCTCGTGGCCGCGTACAACGAGTCGATGTTCATCGCGCTGGCGGTCGGCTCGCTCTACTGCATGCGTCGCGGGCACTGGTGGATCGCCGGTGCGCTGGCCGGGCTGGCGGGGGCGACCCGCATGGCCGGCATCCTCCTCGGCGCGGCCTTCCTCTACGAATACCTGCGTCAGCACGGGTGGTCGCCGAGTCGCATCCGGTGGGACGCCCTGTCGATCGCGCTCGTGCCGTCCGGGCTCGCGGCGTACATGTTCTATCTGCAGCAGAGCTTCGGCAGCGCGACCCACTTCATGGAGTCGCAGAAGGCCTGGTTCCACGACGGCTACCAGGCGCCGTGGACGACCATCGGCCAGGTCGCGAAGATGATCCACGACTGGACGCCGATGTTCTCCCCGGACAACTTCCGCAACGTCGCCAACCTCGCGACCGCGCTGCTGATGATCGCGTTGCTGACGCTGGCCCTGGTGGGGCCGTGGAAACTCGATCCCGCCGACCGGTACCTGGTGGTCTTCGCCGCGCTGACCCTGGCGCTGCCGTTGATCAGCCCGATCCACTCGCATTACCCGCTCAGTTCACTGTGGCGCTACAGCCTGGAGTGCACGGCGGCGTTCTTCGTCCTGGCGAAGATGGGGCGCAACGCCACCTTCGACAAGTTCTTCACGATGGGCGCGGTCGGCCTGCAAGGCGCGATGATCATCGTGTTCCTGCAGAACAACTTCGTCGCCTAAGCAACGCGATCTGCCTCGCGGCAACGGCACTGCTGGATGTTGCCTTACGGCAGCGGCACTGCTGGATGTTGCCTTACGGCAACCATCTGGCGCGCGTACGACATCCTGGAGGGTGTGAAGATCCCTTGGCGGACGGTCCGGCGCGGCCTGCTCATCGCGGGCCTGGCCGGAATCGTGACGGTGACGGCGAGTCAGCTGTGGATCCGGGGCGGCGCTCGCGGCCACGTGTACGCGGAAAGTGACGTCCCGGCGCGGCCGGTGGCCCTGGTGCTGGGTGCGCAGGTCGACCCGAACGGCAGTCCGTCGGGCTTCCTCGCGGCGCGGCTGGCGGAGGCCAAGCGGCTCTACGACGCGGGCAAGGTCCAGGCGATCCTGGTCTCCGGCGATCACGGCGAATGGCGGTACGACGAGCCGGGCCATATGCAGCAGTGGCTGCTGGCCAATGGCGTCCCGGGGACGAAGGTGGTCCCCGACTACGCGGGCTTCGACACCTACGACTCGTGCCAGCGGGCCGTACGCGTCTTCGGCGTCACCGCCGCGATCGTCGTGACCCAGAGCTTCCACATCGAGCGCGCGGTGACGCTGTGCCGTCAGGCGGGGATGGACGCGGTGGGCGTCGGCGACGACAGCGCCCGGCAATGGCGACTCCAGTGGGACCGGGCGACCGTCCGGGAGCAGGGCGCGTACCTGAAGGCGATGGTGGACGTGGTCACCCGTCGCGACCCGGTCTTCCTCGGCCCCCACGAGGCCGGGGTGGCCTGCAGGAGCAGCCCCCATTGGGCGATCGTCAGCTTCATCGTGGGGATGGTCAGGTTGAC
>NZ_JBFBAZ010000292.1:0-1882 GCF_040682475.1 Hamadaea sp. NPDC051192 | reverse complement strand
GCCCCGGCCGGTGCAGGCCACGACCGCCCGTGCGTACGCTCCGCCGGCCGCTGCGGCTACGGCACGACCGGTCGGCGACGGGCGCAGCGGTGTGGTCACTGGCCTGCAGCAGCGGCAGGAGATGGCTGGGCGCACCTACTTCCAGGTTTGGAATTTCCGGCTGGAACGACGCGATGCGCGCGGTTCGGCGTTGCCGCCGGTGCCGGTCGAGATGCGGGCACGTTCGATCCGTGGTCAGATCGCCAACGGTGACCTGGTGGAGATCCCGACGTCGGGGCGGCCGATGCGGTTGAAGAACCTCACCACCGGCGCGACGGTCAAGGCGCGCGGCCGGCCGCATCCGTTCGTGCGCGGCGTCGGCCTGACGTTGTTCATGATCCTGTTCGTCATCGTCGCGATCTTCATCGTGGCCAACATCGTCCGGATCGGGTTGTAGCCGTGAGCGATCCGTTCGCCGGCATGCCGCCGATGCCTCCGCCGGAGCCGCACCATCCGGAGCCGCCGCCGCCCGATCCGGCCATGATGCCGCCTCCGCTGCCACCAGATCCGGTTCATCACGATCCCGGCTTCGACCCGAACGCGCTGCCGCCGCAGTTCGTCCCCGACCCGCAGCCGGCCTACGACCCGTACGCCGGCGGCCAGCCGATCGATCCGGGGTTCTTCCCACCCGACCCGGGATACCTGCCCGATCCGCCGGCGTACTTCCCGCCCGATCCCGGATACCTTCCGCCGCAACCACCACCCGTCGACAGCACGCTGCCCGGCCTCGGCGACGTCTACGCACCGCCCGAACCACCCGGCCACGACCAGTACGCCCCACCAGAGCCGCCCGGACTCGGCGACTACACGCCACCCGAGCCGCCGCCGATCGACAGCACGCTGCCCGGCCTCGACGACGTCTACACGCCACCCGAACCACCCGGCTATGACCAGTACGCCCCACCAGAGCCGCCCGGACTCGGCGACTTCTACGCACCGCCCGAACCACCTGAGTTCGTGGCTTACCCGCCGCCGGAATCACCGCCCGTCGACAGCTCGCTGTCCGGATTCGCTGACGTCTACGCACCACCGGAGCCACCCGGGTACGAGTACGTTGCGCCCGAGCCGCCGACGGCAGCCGCCGACCTTCGCCAAACGGTCGACGCCACCGCCGCACCCGCTCCGGCCGGCGACCCCTTCCAGAAGCTGGAACCGGGCCAGGTCACCTGGGTCGACCACAGTTACGACGACGCGGACGGGTATGTCGGCCTCTCCGAACCGCCGAATGTCTCGATCGTCCAGGACCCATCGGCGCCGGGCACCTGGCTGCTGCAGATCGAGGACCCGAACCCACCCGACCGGCATCTGTACGACAAGGACGGCCGCGACCTCGGCACGCACGGCATGGGCGTCGTCGACGACCGTTCGATGATCACGTTGGCGCGGATGGACAGCCCCGGCGGGCCACCGGCCGTTGGCCTCATGCGCGACGTGGACGGTCAGCTCACGATGGTGGTGAACCTGCCGCCGGGTGGGACGCTCACCGAGTCAACCAGTTCGGTCAACAATGTCGTCCACATCTATGGCTTCGCCCAGCAGCCGGAATCCACGCCCTCGCCCGGCAGCGTCCCCCCGCCCGGCAGTGCGCCGCTGCCTGACCCGAGTCCAGCACCCAGCAGTCCGCCCACGCCCAGCCCAGGACCAGTGCCCGGTCAAGCCCCACCGCCTCCGGGGACGGTACCTGCGACGGAGCCGCCGCAGTGGTCGCCGTCGTGGCAGCCGCCACCGCACAGCCCGTCCGACCCGGCGAGTCCCCCGCCGCCATCCGGCGGAGCGGCCTGGACACCCAGCCAGCCCGGCCAGGACCATACGCCGACGCCCGAACCCGCAGCGCCATCGCATC
>NZ_JBFBAZ010000291.1:0-1927 GCF_040682475.1 Hamadaea sp. NPDC051192 | reverse complement strand
AGAGGTGTGCTATCCCGATCATGGCCGCCGACGGCGCGCAGGCGCTGACGGCGGTCGAGCGGCACGGCCCGGACGTGGTGCTGATGGACATCCGGATGCCCGGCGTGAGTGGCATCGCCGCGACCGAGCGGATCCGGCGGCGCGCCCGGCCGCCCGAGATCATCATGCTGACCACGTTCGACTCCGACGATCACATCGTGCGGGCGCTGCGCGCGGGCGCGAGCGGCTTCCTGCTCAAGGACACCCCGCCGGACCGCATCGCGGCCGCCGTCCGCAGCGTGGCAGCCGGGGAGCCGATCCTGTCGCCGAGCGTGACGCGCCGCCTGGTCGACCAGGTGACGACGGGCGCGGCGGCGGGCGAAAGCGCGCGTGCGACCCTGGCCGCCCTCACCCCACGCGAACGGGACGTCGTCCTCGCGATCGCCCAAGGACGCTCGAACGCCGAAATCGCCGGAGAACTGCTGATGAGCCTCACGACGGTCAAAGCGCACGTGTCGCACATCCTGACCAAACTCGACCTGACCAACCGTACGCAGATCGCCCTGCTCGCCCACGACGCCGGCCTGATCTGAGGGGATCGCCATGGACGACCGCGCCGCCCAGCTGGCCCGGGCCTGGACCGACGCCGCCGGAGGCTACGAGGAGTACTTCGTGCCCCGGTTCGCGCCCTGGGTCGAGCTGGCGGTGAACGCCTTGGGGCTGGATCTGCCGGACGGCCCGATCCTCGTCCCGTGTTGCGGAACCTTTCCTGAGCTGCCGCTACTCGGGGCGGCCTACCCCGGTCGCGCCATCGTGGGCATCGACCTGTCGCCGGGCATGGTGGCCCGCGCCGCTGCCCGCGCCGAGTCGTGGCCGCAGGCTCAGGCCGTGGTCGGGGATGCCTGCGCAGTCGGTCCGGAGTGGATCGGGCGCTGCGCGGGGGTGCTGTCGGTCTTCGGGCTGCAGCAACTGCCCGATCCAGCGGCGGCACTGACTTCCTGGGTCGGCCTGCTGTGTCCCGGCGGGCGGCTGTCCGTGGCGTACTGGCCCGAGACGGTGGAGGAGGACGGCCCGTTCGCGCTGGCCGACCGGGTCCGGGAGCGCGGCGCTGGTGACGACGGCGCCGGACGCCGGCTCGCCGATGCGATCGCGACAGCGGGCGCGGACATGACGGCGGATCGGGCGGTCTCCTTCCCCATGGAACATCCCGACGCGGCGACGTTCTGGGAGGCGATGTCCAATAATGGGCCGCTGCGTGCGGTTGCCATCGCTCGCGGCGAGGAAGCCCTGGCCGAGTTGGGTCGCCGTTTCCTGGCCCTCGCGCCCAGCGACCGGCCCTGGCGGCATACGCCGCGCGCCCACCTGCTGGCCGCGGTGATTCCGGCGAAACCGTCTCGGCCGCCAACATCGTGATCTAGCGTCGGAACTATGATCGGCACGATTTTGTGGGGGATCATCGGCGGCGCGATCGTGGGCGTCATCGCCCGTCTGCTGCTGCCGGGTAAGCAGCACATTTCCATGCTCGTGACAGTGATTGTCGGTATCGTCGCCGCGACGCTGGGCGGGCTGATCGCCGACTGGATCGGGGTGGGCGACACCAAGGGCATCGACTGGATCCGGCACTTCATCCAGATCGCCCTGGCCATCCTGTTCGTGTGGCTCGCCGACCGGATGTTCAGCCGCCGGCGTACGCCACCGGCCGTTCCGGCCCGCTAGCCCGATTCACCAGACTGTATGCAGCAGGTGGTTCACGGCCAAAGCCGTGGCCGCCTGCGCTACCAGCCAGGCCTTTCTGTGTGACAGCAGGGCCGCTGCGGCCGGCAGCCAGATCGCGAACGGCAGCCAGATCCGTTCCACCTCGGCTTTGCTCAGGCCGGACAGGTCCGCCACGACGATCGCCGCGACCGCGCCCAGCGCCAGGATCGCGGCTTTTTGTGCTGTAGCGACC
>NZ_JBFBAZ010000290.1:0-2160 GCF_040682475.1 Hamadaea sp. NPDC051192 | reverse complement strand
CAACAGTCATGCCGAACCGAAACGCGACTTCGCCACCAAATCCAAGATCCGCTCACCCGATTACCTGGCCAACGTTTCCTGCTGAGCCACTAGATCCCGCAAGGGTGTGCTGATGCAGCTGCTTGACGTTCCACAGTACGGATGCGATCGCTCGTTGTGTCTGCGCTGACGGGAAGGCCATGCTTCCTGCCTGACCAGCCAAAGTGTTCGGTTTGAGACGTCCCACGCACACGCTATGGTCTAACCGAACCGCGCGGGTTGACATCGAGGAGCAGCTCATGCAGCACAGGAAGCTCGGGCGCCAGGGACTGTCCACCTCCGAGATCAGCTACGGAGCGCTGGGCACCGCCGCCGGCTACGGCCCGGCCGACGACACCGAATCGATCGCCGCGATCCGGCGTGCTTACGAACTCGGCGTCACCCACTTCGACACCGCCGAAATGTACGGCTGGGGCATGGGCGAGAAGCTCCTCGGACGCGCCCTGGCGCCGATCCGCGACGAAGTGACCATCGCCACGAAGTTCGGTTACACGCCGACCTTCGGCCAGGACTCGCGACCCGAGCACATCCGCGAAGTTGTCGACAACAGCCTGCGCAACCTGGGCATCGACACGATCGACCTGTTGTACCAGCACCTGCCCGACCCGAACGTTGCGATTGAGGACGTCGTGGGCGTCATGAAGGAATTCGTCGACGCCGGCAAGGTGAAGTACCTCGGAGTCTCCAACGCCGACGCCGACACCATCCGCCGCGCCCACGCTGTGCACCCGATCTCCGCACTGCAGGACGAGTACTCGATCTTCGCCCACGACGGCGAAGCGCTGTTTCCGGTCCTGGAAGAACTCGGCATCGGCTTCGTCGCGTACTCCCCGCTGGCCCGTGGCTTCCTCAGCGGCGCGGTCAAGTCCCGCGATCACTACGACGCCAGCGACTACCGGCAGCGCATTGGCTGGTGGAAGCCGGAGAACTTCGACGCCAACCTCGCCATCGTCGATCAGCTGACCGCATTCGCCGAGAGCAAGGGCGTCGCTCTCTCTCAGCTTGCGCTGGCATGGCTGCTGGCGAAAGCGGACTACATCGTGCCCATCCCGGGCTCGCGCAATCCCGGCCGCGTCGCCGAGAACGTCGCCGCCATCGAGCTGGCCCTGACCGCCGACGACCTTGCCCGCATCGACGAGATCGTCCCCGAAGGCGGCATCGGCGGACGACTGAGCTAAGCAGGTCGACTGACGTTTCTCCGAACCTCGCCCGAGTCGGTGCGCGTCGGTATACGAAGCCCTCCTGGACCTGCTCGCTCAGGTACACGCCTGGACACCGGTCAGCATCACACCAGGATCGACGACCAACCCGCGTACACAACCAGCATCAGCAGATGCAGTGCCAGGGCCACGGTCGTCGTCCCTCCTTGCTCATGAGACTGACGATGGCGGTAGCGGTAGCAGCCGCCGGGCCGGCGCGTCGTTTGGTCGTCGCTCCCTCCTGAGCGCTGCACGTCGACGGCCGCGACACCTATGCAATCTCCATCAAGGACGGTCAGCGAAGGGCTTCGGCGACTGCCATCGTGTCCTGATAGAACGGGTACATCTCGCTGATCAGCCCGTCTCGGACGGTGATCAGCTGCATGACCGAGGTCTCCAGCATCCGGCCGGTGGCTCGGGCGGTCAGGACGCCTCGGTTCAGGACCACGATCGCGTCGTCGCCGACGACGAACCGCTGCTCAAGGAACTCCAGCGACTGCCATGCATCGCTCATCGCGGCCATGAACCTCTCGATGCCCCGCGGCCCGCGCCAGATGCCGCCGTACGGAAGGCTGGACGCCTGGTACATCACTACATCGGGATGGAGACAGGCGGCAATCTCGTCGAATGAGGCCTTCCCCATGCCTCCGGCCGCGATGTAGGCGGCTTCGGCGGCGTAGAAATTCTGTAGCACGTCCATCGTGCTCTCACTAGTCACCAACCCATCATCGCGACCCGAACGGTGTCAGTCCGGCGGGAATCGGACGTGGTGATCCCCTACCAGCCCCGCGGATCTCGGGCCACTTCGGGTTCGAGATGGTGAGCCGGATCAGGCTAGTGGCTCAGCAGGAAACGTTGGCCAGGTAATCGGGTGAGCGGATCTTGGATTTGGTGGCGAAGTCGCGTTTCGGTTCGGCATGAC
>NZ_JBFBAZ010000289.1:0-2166 GCF_040682475.1 Hamadaea sp. NPDC051192 | reverse complement strand
AGGGTTCCAAGTCGAATCATGCGCCAAGATTCGACCGAGAACCCTGATCCAGCGCCAAACAACGCCGGCGAGCTAGCGGCTGAGGACCCAGGCTTCGGCGGTCGCCAGCAGGTTCCGCAGCGGCTCCTCGCGCCAGACTCCGGCGGTCACCGGACCGGCTGCGCAGTCGAGGCCCAGCCGCTCGGCCTGGTCCCGGAACCCGACCGGCGCGGGCAGGCCGAGCGGTGTGCGTACGCGATCCCAGGCCTCGGCCAGCCGCTGGGCGGCGGCGGGGTCGCCGAGGTCGGCGGCGAGGGACGCGGCGGTGAGCACCGACGGCGTGGTCCACGAGTACGTCGTCCGCGTCCGGGCGGTCGCCAACCCGTCCCGCAACCCCGTCAGGGCGGCGCCGAGGTTCCCGGCCCGCCGCTGCGCTTCGGCGAGCAGCAGGCGCAAGGCGTACGCCCGGGACAGGGCGGGCGGATTGGCCTCCGACACCGCCTCGATCAGTCCCGTGATGGTCACCGCCGCCGCCGGTGGGGACTGGGTCACCAGGGCGTACAAGGCCAGTGAGTAGGCCGGGGTGTTGATGGTCAGATAACCGGGCTGGACGAGCTTGTCGCGCAGCCGCCGAGCGGTGACGGCCGCTTCGGTCAGGTCCCCCGCGCCCAACTCGTTCAGCAGCCGGATCGACCGGTACCGCATCTCGTCGCCGTCGTCGAGCACCGTGCGGAGCAGGTCGTCGCCGTCCCACAGGGCGAGTGCCGCCTCGTCGTGCCCCCACTGGTTCAGTGCCTCGGCCGCCATCGTCAGGCTGTGCACGCGAGTGTGCT
Source organism: Hamadaea sp. NPDC051192 (assembly GCF_040682475.1). Lineage (NCBI taxonomy): Bacteria > Bacillati > Actinomycetota > Actinomycetes > Micromonosporales > Micromonosporaceae > Hamadaea > Hamadaea sp. NPDC051192. Next base: position 1,354 of record NZ_JBFBAZ010000289.1, on the reverse strand, counting down.
TGTCGTCCACCGCTTGCAGCTTGTCGTGCAGGATCGGCGCCTCGTCCGCCGCGGCCGGGTCGAGCAGGTGCACTCCGTTGCGGACGTTGCAGAGGCGGGCGTCGTAGTACATGAGCGTGTGCACCGCCGCCAGGTCGTCCATGATCGGCCGGGCCAGAGCCAGCGCCCCGGCGGGATCGTCCCGCATCGTCAGGTGGTGCGAACGGCTCATCTCACCGAGGCAGCGGATCGCGGGCGGGCAGTCGGGCAGGTGCGGGGTCAGCTCGTCGAGCCAGCGGCCCTGTTCGGCGTACGCGTTCACCGCCGTCAGGCAGTCGAGCATCATCAGGGCCAGCTCGACCGCCTCGGGGATCCGGTCGGTGGCGTACCCGTCGCTCGCGGCGGCCCGGAGGTCGTCGAGATCGGCGGCGAGCCGGGTCCAGGCGGCGAACTGCTCGTCGACGTGCGGCCGGGCCGTGATCTCCCGCGTCACGTCCAGCCAGTACGCGACGTGCCGCCCGGCGACGGCGTACCGGTCGCCGGACTCGGCGAGCTTGGTCTCGGCGTACTGGCGGACCACTTCGAGCAGCCGGTAGCGCTGACCGTCCGGGGCCGGATAGGACTGGACCAGCGAACGGTCCACAAGAGACTCCAGCAGGGACGGTTCCGCACCGCACACCGCTGTCGCGGCGGCCACGGTGAACCCGCCCCGGAAGACGGCCAGCCCGGCGAGCAGCCGTTGTTCGTCCGTGCTGAGCAGCCGGTAGGACCAGTCGATCGTGGCGGCGAGGGTGTTGCCGTGCGATTCGCCGGCCGAGCCCGGCCCCAGTACGCCGAATCCCTGGTCCAGCTGCCGGGCCAGCTCGGGCAACGACAGCGTACGCAGTCGCGCCGCGGCGAGTTCGAGGGCGAGCGGCAGCCCTTCCACCCGGCGGCACACCCGGTCGACGGTGTCGAGATCGGACGCCGACGGGACGAAGCCCGGCACCGCACCGGCGGCGCGGCGCAGGAACAGTGTCGCGGCCGGAGACCCCGGTACGCCGTCCCCCGGCGCGGCGACGCTCAACGGTTCGAGCCGCCACACCGTCTCCTCCGGAAGGTTGAGCCGTTGCCGCGAGGTGGCCAGCACGACCAGTCGCGCACTCCGGGACAGCATTCGGCGTACCAGTTGAGAGATCTCGGTGACCAGGTGCTCGCAGTTGTCCAGGACGAGCAGGTGTGGGCTCTCGGCCAGGCGGCTCTCGACGGACTGGCCGACCTCGGCCATGGTGGCGCCGCCGACGCCGAGCACGCCGGCGAGGGTGAGCACGACGTCGTCGGCGTCGCGAGCGGTCGCGAGCGCCGCGACCACGACCGGCGGCCCGTCCGCGACCGC
>NZ_JBFBAZ010000288.1:0-2181 GCF_040682475.1 Hamadaea sp. NPDC051192 | reverse complement strand
ATATGGTTACCGGTTCTATTTTTGGCCAATCTTTGTAGGCGAAACCATGATCCTGGGCTAAACGGCGTGGGCGTCCGCGGGACGGCGGGGCGTCCGCGGGACGGCGGGGAGTCACTGGGCGGGGGCTGGGCGGAACACCCAGGCGCGGAGGAGGACGAACCGGAGGAGCGTCGCGAGCAGGTTCGCGCCGATGAGGACCACCATCTCGGCCGGGCGGGCGGGCGTACCGGTGACCGCGTGGAGCAGTGCGAGCGACCCGCTGGTGAGGACCAGTCCCAGCCCGAAGATCAGCAGGCCTTGGGCTTGGTGCCGCAGCGCGTCCGCCGATCCGCGTACGCCGAAGGTCAGCCGCCGGTTCGCCGCCGTGTTCGCCACCGCCGTGATCAGCAGCGCGAGCAGATTGGCGCCCTGTGCGCCCAGCGCCGGCGCGAACCCCGCATACAGCAGCAGGTACGCCAACGTGCTGGCGATTCCGACGCCGCCGAACCGGATGAGCTGCCCGAGCAGGGTGGTCTCGGCGTCCTGGCGGCCCCGGCCGAGCCGTTCGCGTAACTGCGCCAAGGGCAGCGCGCCGGTCAGCAGGTTGCGCCCGACCCGGGCGATCCCGCGCAGGTCGGCCTTGATGGTCGCGATGATGTCGACCCGGCTGTCCGGATCGTCGACCCAGTCGACCGGCACTTCGTGGATGCGCATCCCGGCGTTCTGCGCCAGCACGAGCAGCTCGGTGTCGAAGAACCAGCCGGTGTCCTCGACGAGCGGCAGCAACTCCCGCGCGACGTCGGCCCGGATGGCCTTGAACCCGCATTGGGCGTCGGAGAACGACGCGGCCAGTGTGCCGCGCAGCAGCAGGTTGTAGCCCCGGGAGATCACCTCCCGTTTGGCTCCGCGCACCACGCGGGACTGCCGGGCCAGCCGGCTGCCGATCGCGAGGTCGGAGTGGCCCGTGATCAACGGCGCGATCAGCGGCAGCAGCGCTGCCAGGTCGGTGGACAGGTCCACGTCCATGTACGCCAGCACGGCGGCGTCGGAGCTGGACCAGACGTGCCGCAGGGCGCGGCCTCGGCCCTTCTGCTCCAGGCGTACCACTCGGGTGTGCGAGAGGGTGGCCGCGAGACTGGCGGCGACCAGCGGTGTCTCGTCGACGGAGGCGTTGTCGGCGATCGTGATCCGGAAGGTGTAGGGCAGGTGCTGAGTGAGGTACGCGTGCAGCCGCCGGACGCTCGGCCCGAGGTCGGCCTGTTCGTTGTAGACCGGGATGACCACGTCCAGGACGAGTTCCCGCTGGTCGGCGGGGTGCACGAGACCGGGTGAAAGGGTCGGGGCTGTCATGACGTCCAGGCTGGCCGCGCCGGGTCAGCGGCGGATCGGCCTGGCCTGGACGCCACCTGTGAACCTCAGGCGGGCTCGTTGCCCGGCTTCCACTTGATCGAGCAGCCCGTGCTGGGCCAGTGCGGCTCGGCCACGGCCTGGCCCGCGAGCACCGCGTCGACCGCGGCGGCCAGCGACTCCCCGGTGGCGGACGCACCGCTCTTGGGCCGGGAGTCGTCGAACTGCCCCCGGTACGCCAGCGGCCGCCGCCCCTCGGCGTCGGCCGGCCCGTAGAGGAACAGGTCCGGGGTGCACGCGGCCCGATAGGCGGTCGCGACCTGCTGGCTCTCGTCATGCAGGTACGCGAACCCGAACCCGGCCCGCTCGGTCTGCTCCACGAGCTTGGCCGGCGCGTCGTCCGGATAGTTCTCGACGTCGTTGGCGCTGATCGCCACCGTGGCGAGGCCCAGCTTGGCGTATCGGGTGGTCAGCTCGCCGAGCGCCGCCTCGATGTGCCGCACGTACGGGCAGTGGTTGGACAGGAACGCCACTAGCAGCGCCGGGGACTCCCGGTAGTCGTCCAGGGAGACGGGCTCGCCGGTCGCGGCGGAAGGCAGGGTGAAGGCGGGCGCGGGGGTGCCCAGTTCCACCATGAAGGAGTTGACGGCCATACGCCCCAACGTATCCCGCTCATGTGAACGCCGGCCGCTCGGGCGTGGTCCCGCTATGAACGCCGGCCCCGCTGGGCGCGGGCCCGTTTGGGCGCTGGCCCCGCTGGGCGCCGGCCCGTTTGGGCGCTGGATCAGGGGTGTCGGGGGAATAGTGTCCCAACATTGGACCCCGAACCCAGCTGCAGCGCCCCACCCCGCGGGG
>NZ_JBFBAZ010000287.1:0-2223 GCF_040682475.1 Hamadaea sp. NPDC051192 | reverse complement strand
ACGATCTGGAGAGGCGGAGGGTGGAGGGGTAGCGCTCCGGCTCGAAGGCGAGCGCGGCCGCGCCCACGAGGCCGGCCGCGTTCCCCAATTCCGCCGGGGCGACCGCGAGGTCGCGCAGGAAGCCGAGTTTGGCGTGGTCGGCGATGGCCTGGCGCAGCGGCGGGAGCAGCACGTCGGCGGCCCGGGACACGCCGCCGCCGACGACGGCCAGCGACAGGTCGGCGATGGCGGCGGCGGAGACGATCCCCGCCGCGACGGCGCGTCCGGCGCGCTCGAACGCCTGCGTCGCGACCTTGTCGCCGTCCCGGGCGGCGGCCGCGAGGTCCACAGCGGACTCCCCGGCCCAGCCCTGGCGGCGTGCCCAGGCGACCATGCTCGGCCCGCTGGCGATGCCTTCCACACAGCCCCGGCCGCCACAGGGGCACGGGTCGCCATCGAGGTCGACGACGGTGTGGCCGATGTGACCGGCGTTGCCCGTACGCCCGCTGATCAGCCGGCCGTGCTGGATCAGCCCGCCGCCGACGCCGGTCGACACGACCAGGACGATCACGTCGTCCACCGATCGGGCGGCGCCGCGCCAGTGCTCCCCGACGGCGGCGCACATCCCGTCGCCAGCCATGCGTACGGGGATGCCGGGGGCCAGTTCGGCGACGCGCGGGGCGAGCGGGAAACCCCGCCAGCCGAGGATGTTGACCGGGCTCACGGTGGCCTCGACGAGGTCGAGCGGGCCGGCGGTGCCGATGCCGATGCCGACGACCGGCCGCCCCGACGCCTCGGCCAGCGTCTCGCGGATGAGCCCGGCGAGCGGCGCGAACACCGTTTCGGCGTCCCCCGGCAGGGTCGGTACGCTCCGCGCACCGAGCACCGTCCCGTCCGCGCTCACGAGCGAGGCCGCCATTTTGGTGCCGCCGATGTCGACGGCGAGGGCAAGAGCAGCACGATCCATGGCGCGCAGGATAGCCCGAGCGACGTATGACAACGTTGTCAGCCCCGCGTACCGTTGCCGTGACGTAACCTCCTCACCGTGGTGGGGAGTCAGCGGGAGAAGCAGCGCGACGGGCGGCCCACGATGGTGGACGTGGCCAAACGCGCCGGGGTCAGCCTGAAGACCGTCTCCCGGGTGGTGAACGGCTCCCCGCAGGTGCAGCCGGAGCTGGCCGAGCGGGTCCAGGCGGCGATCGCCGAGCTGGGCTTCCGGCGTAACCACTTGGCGAGCGCGTTGCGTTCCGGGCAGCAGACCGCGACGGTCGGCCTGCTCATCGAGGAGATCGCCAATCCGTTCTACGCCACCATCGCGGGCGTAGTCGCCGAGACCGCCCGTGCGCACGACACCCTTCTGTTCACCGCCAGCTCCGAGGAAGACCCCGCACGCGAAGAGCTGCTTCTCCGCGATCTCTGCGCGCGCCGGGTCGACGGGCTGATCGTCGTCCCGGCCGGATACGACCACGGCTTCCTGCGGTCGGAGGTCGAACGGGGTCTCCCGGTGGTGTTCCTCGACCGGCCCGGGGGCGGTCTGGTCGCCGACACCGTCCTGCTGGACAACCGGGGCGGCACTCGGGCCGGGGTGGAGCGGCTCCTCGCCGGCGGCCACCGGCGAATCGCCGTCCTGCTCGACTCGGTCGGCGTCTACACCATGCGGGAACGCCTGGCCGGGGCGCAGGAGGCGCTGGCCGCCGCCGGCCTGCCCTACGATCCCGCGCTGGTCCGCGAGGGGGTCAAGGATCCGGATAGTGCAGCGGCGGTCGTGGCCGAACTGTCCGATGTAGATGCGTACGTGTGCCTCAACAACCGGATCACGGTCGGCGCACTGCAAGAACTCGTACGCCGCGGCAGCGACGCCGAACTGCTCGGCTTCGACGACTTCGAGCTGTCCTACCTGATGCCGCGCCGGTTCACTGTGATCGCGTACGACACCCGGGAGCTGGCCCGGCGGGCGGCGGAACTGCTGTTCGCCCGGATCGCCGGGGACAAGACGTGGCCGCGTACGGAGGTGCTGCCGACGCACCTCATCGAGCGCGGCCTCCGCTGAGGCCGGACCGACTGGCCCGCTGGCCGCCGCTCGCCGTTGATCATGGAGTTTCCAGCCACGCCACGCCGACGAGACCACAGTTAACTCCATGATCAACGCGGAAGGGGAGGGGGGCGAGGGGGCGGCGCGGATGGGGTGGGGGGGGCGGGGAGGGGGTGGGGGTCGTGGGGGTGAGGGGGAGGGGCGTGGTCGGG
>NZ_JBFBAZ010000286.1:0-2370 GCF_040682475.1 Hamadaea sp. NPDC051192 | reverse complement strand
TGTCCGCGTACGAGCTCACATGTCGGCGGGGGTACGACCTGACGTGTCGGTCTCCGGCGGCGACGATCATGACATGGTGGGTCCGTCGGGCGCCAGCCGGTCCTTGAGCCGGTAGCTGGGGCCGTTGATGGACAGTACGGCGCAGTGGTGCAGGAGCCGGTCGAGAATGGCGGTTGCCAAAACGTCGTCAGAGAACACCGCTCCCCACTCCGAGAACGCCTTATTCGAGGTGAGAATGATGCTGCCGCGCTCATATCTGCGTGAGACCAATTGGAAGAACATGTTGGCTTCCGCGCGATCCAAGGGCAGGTAGCCTACCTCGTCAACAACGAGGACCGCAGGGCGCAGATATGCCTGGAGCTGGCGGGCGAAACGATTGGCGCGTTCTGCTTCTTTCAGCTTGCGGACGAGGTCGTCGAGGGTGGTGAAGTAGATCGAGTATCCGGCTTTGCATGCCGCGATGGCCAGGCCGACGGCCAGGTGCGTTTTGCCTACTCCGGGCGGCCCGAGCAGGGCGGTGTTGGATTTCGCGTCGACGAATGACAAGGTGGCCAGGTCGCGGATTTTGCGCGTGTCCAGCTCTGGTTGGAAAGCGAACTCGAAATCGTCGAGGGTCTTGTGATGCGGCAGGCCGGACAGCTTCAGCGCGGTGCGGAACCGGCGCCCGTCGCGTTCACCGAGTTCTTCCTCGAGGGCCAGGTCGAGGAAGTCCAGATAGCCCATCTTCGTGTCCTCGGCCCGGCGCAGCAGGATATCGATCTGGTCGGCGATGTGCGGCAGGCCGAGTTTGGCGGCGGTGGTCCGGATGCGGGTGCTGGTCAACTGGCTCAACGGGTTTCCTTCACGGTCGTGGGTGAGGTGAGGCCGGCGGCGGTGTCGTAGCTGGACAACGGGCGACGCGAGACCGGGATCTGGGCCGCGGCGCTGCGGGTGAGCAGCACCGCCAAGGGGTTGGGGCCGCCCTGCTCGTCATCGCGGTCGTGGCGCGCCGGTGAGACGGGCGCATCGAGGGTGGTGGCGCGGGTGTGCCCGTCGGGCAGCCCGTCCCAGTGCGCCTCGTCGACGACCCAGCTGCCGGCCTGGGTGGCCCGCGGGTGCGCGGCCAGGAGGGTGACCCCGACCTCGTCGGGGGCCAGGGCGTGGATGGTGACCATCGACGCGGTGGCGCGGATCTCGACCTGCTGCCCGGCGCGGATCTTGCGGGCCGGAACGGAGTACAGGCTGGCCTGGAACGACACCAGGCAGTCCTTGCCCACCCGGCGCAGGTGCTTGTCCGCGACCAGATACGGCCGAGCCGGCAGGGCCAGGAGCCGGTTGCGGTCACGGGTGGCGCGCACCGCGATGACCTCGCCGTGGGTGCGGTGGGTCTGGGCCCGGCGGATCGGCAGCCACGCGTCGAATGCCGCCTGCAGGTCGTCGAGGCTGTCGAAGACCCGGCCGGTGATCACATGATCGCGCACAATGGCGACCTGGCGTTCGACGCGGCCTTTGCCGGTCGGGCGATAGGCGGCCAGGACGTCGATGGCGAACCCGTAGTGGTCGGCGAACGCGGCGGCTTGCGGATGCAGCGGAACCGCCGCCCCCGGAGCGACGTGGCGGCGCACGACGGTCTTGGTCCGGTCGTACACGATCGCGCCGGGTACCCCGCCGAAGTGGGAGAACGCCTGACGGTGGCAGTCCCAGAACGACGCCATGTCCATGCTGGTGGTGAAGCAGCAGAACGGGTCACGCGAATACGACAACGTCATATGGAAGGAGTACACATTCCCGATCCCGGCGACGAGGGTGCCTTCTTCACCCCAATCGACTTGGGCCTGCGACCCGGGTGTCACCTCGAACCGGCGATGCAACCCGGCCATATCGTCGGACAAGACACCCAATTCGGCGAGAATCCGCGGCCGGGCTTCCTGCAGATACATCTTCACCCGCTGGTAATTGCCGGTGAAACCGTACTGCGCGACAAGCCGCTCGTGGATCACCGACCCTTTCAGCCTCGGTTCGGCCCGCAGCCACGCATCCACCACGTCGACGAATGGGGTGATGACTTTCGGCTGGCTGCCCATTCGAGACGGCGCCCGCGGTGGTGTCGATGGCGAGTCGGGGTCCAAGTACTTCTTCACCGTTCGCCAATCACAGCCAGTCTCTCTGGCGATCTCAGCGAACGTCGCGCCCGCCGCGTGCAATGCGCGGAACCGGCGGATATCCATCCAACCTCCCGGATCGAGGATCATGGAAAGCAGTCACCCTTCGGATCTCATGCCTGGCAGCATTCAAGATCCGAAGGGTGACCCACTCTCCCGGCCACACCACCGGAGACCGACCTACACGTGAGCCCGTACACACACCGTCACGTCAGGCCGTACGCGGACA
>NZ_JBFBAZ010000285.1:0-2699 GCF_040682475.1 Hamadaea sp. NPDC051192 | reverse complement strand
GATCTAGACACCTCAGAACGTAGGAGCAGCAACGGCGTGCGCTGCGTTACGACACATCAGCTACCCACACATGTCGGTGGAGAGCCGAATCTTGGACCAAGATTCGACCCGGATCCATGATCCGCCGCTGACCTGAGGGGCGGGGCGGGGTCGCCAGGGGTTACCGTGCGCGGTGTGCAGACTGACATCGTCATCGTGGTGACCACGACAGACTCCGCGGACGCCGCGCACGAACTCGCCCGGTCCGCGGTCGGTGCGCGGCTGGCGGCGTGCGCCCAGGTGCACGGTCCGATGACCAGCGTGTACTGGTGGAACGGCGGGGTGGACGAGGCCCGCGAGTGGCGCGTCGAGTTCAAGACGACCGTCGAGCGTGGGCCGGAACTCAGCGACCACCTGCGCGGCATGCACAGCTACGACGTTCCGGAGATCGTGTGCCTGCCCGTCGTGGACGGCGCGCCGTCCTATCTCGCCTGGGTACGCGACTCGACCCGCCCAGCGAAGTAATCCAGCAGCCGTTGGGCGTACGGCTCGCGTTCGGTCTGCGGCACGAACCCGGGCAGGGCCTGGCTCCGGTAGAGGTCGTCGCCGTCGTAACGGGGGAAGACGTGCACGTGCAGATGCCAGACGTCCTGGTGGCCCGCGGGTTCGTTGTGCTGCCGCGTCGAGACCCCGGCGCACCCGTACGCCGTCCGCAGGGCGATCGCGATCTCCTGGACGGCGTCGTGAACCGCATGACCGAACTCCGCCGGAAGTTCGTAGATGTTCTCGTAATGCTCGTTCGGGATGACGAGGACGTGTCCTGGATTGTTCGGCCACCAACGAGGGGCCACGAAAGCGGTCGCCCGATCGGTTTTCAGGACGACGTCGCGCTGGTCGTTGACCCGATCGCGCCCGGCCAGGAATTCGCAGAAAGGGCACACGTAGCCCGGCGGTTCATGGCTCCATTGCGACATCGGAACAGCCTATCCACGCGGCGTTTCAGCGGCGTGCGGCCGAGGTGCATACATAGTGGACGGCTCCGGGTCTGCATGCGGCCCGGAGCCGTAACAGAAATGCTAGCCCTCAATACACAGCGTGGTCCAGAGGGCTGACCTGCCATGAATGAGAATCTGTCACGCGTACATCAGGTGCAGGAGCATGCCCTGCTCGGCGTGCGCCAGATTGTGGCAGTGGTTCGCCCACATGCCGGGATTGTCGGCCTTGAAGGTCACCTCCCACACTTCGCCGGGGCGTACGTCGAAGGAGTCGAGCCACAGCGGGCTTCCGGTCGCGGCTTTTCCGTTGCGGGACAGCACGAGCACGTGATGCCCGTGCAGGTGCCACGGATGCACCACCAGTGACCGGTTCACGATCGTGAACTTGACGGTGTCGCCGAGGTGGACGACCTGCGGCGGGATGTCGGGGTCGGCCGCGCCGTTGACGGTGTGGGCGTACCGGGGGAGCAGTCCGTGCAGGTCCAGCCCCCGGTCGAGGACGAGGGTGAACTCCTTGTCGTATCGGTTCCACGGCGGGTCCTGGGCCGTTCCGTAGCTCAGCGGGTCGAGGACCGGCCAACCCGACGTCGACGGGGTGAGCGCGCCGGTGGAGTAGACCACGCGGTTGTCCACCGACAGCGCGATCGGCGTCGCGGGCGCGGAGAACACCAGGTCGTAGCGGCCGCCGGCCGGGATGGAGATCGCGGTCTCCGACACCGGGGGCGGCTGCGACAGGTCCATCCCGTCGATGGCGGCCACCTGGAACGGCGTGCCGGCCAGGGCGTACCGGTGGGTGGCGCTGTCGGTGTTGATCAGCCGCAGCCGCATCGGCGTACCCGCCGCGACCGGCTCCTGCGCTGGCTCGGGCAGGCTCACGCTCGACAGCGTGTGCGCCGCGATCACCCGGTCCACACCGGATGCCGGCCCGGGGCGTACCACGAGCACGCCGTAGAGGCCCATCTTCACACCGATGTCGGACACCGCATGGGTGTGATACCAGTAGGTTCCCGCCTGATCCGCGCGGAACCGGTAGACGAACTCCTGCCCCGGCAGCACCGCGTCCTGGGTCACCCCCGGCACGCCGTCCTGGCTGTTCGGCACGTCGTACCCGTGCCAGTGCAACGTGACGCCACGCGCGATGTCCTTGTTGCGCAGCGTCACCTCCAGGATGTCGCCGACGGTCGCGGTCAGCTCCGGCCCCGGCACCTGTCCGTCGAACGCCCAGGCCGCGACACTCTGCCCGCTCACGGTCACCGTGGCGGTTCCGGCCGTCAGGGTGAAACGCTTGGTCGGCTCTCCCACGCTCGGTGCGGCTTCCGCCTGCACATGATGTGGTACGCCGGGAGCAGCGCTCGGCGCGGCGGCCAGCCCGGTGCCGGCCACCAGCGCCACGACCGCAACCGCAAGCGTCGTCCGGGACACGGCGCGCGACGGGCGCGGGCCGAGGAGGCGCCAGGACACCGCGGTCGCGGCGACGACCCCCGCGACCGCCAGCAGTCCGGTTCCTGCGGACGCCGGGTACCCGTGCACCACCGTCACGAGCAGTGCGCTGCTGTCGGCGTACCCGGCGAAAAGAAGCGCGACGGCCGCGGATCGGATGTCGCCCCGAGCGCGGAGCAGCCGCCAGCCGGCGACGACCACGGCCGCGAGCGACAGCGGCGCGGCGATGAGGATCTTCTCCCCGGCGAACCACCAGCCCGCGCGGGCGAGCAGCGTGATGGTGAC
>NZ_JBFBAZ010000284.1:0-2703 GCF_040682475.1 Hamadaea sp. NPDC051192 | reverse complement strand
CAAGCAGGTCGGCCCGGCGGAGTGGTCAGTGTCGATGCGGACCCGGGGCGCGACCGACGTCAGCCGGGTCGCCGTGGCGCTCGGTGGCGGTGGCCATCGGGCGGCGGCGGGCTTCACCGGCCACGGTACGCCCGAGGAGATCATGGGTCGGATAAGGGACGCATTAGGGGAATAAAACCCTCCCCGGCTCCGGGTGAAGCAGCCACAATCGAGTCATGGATCACCCGGAACTCACTGTTCCGAGCGCGCCGGCCTGGACGCGCCCGGCAGTGATGCTGCCGATCTTCGCGTTCCTGTCGCTCCTGGGCGGCCTGCTCCCGTCCTTCTCCCTCGAAGCCAACATCTATGTCTTCACCCTCGGCGCCGTGATGATGTACCTCGGGCTGAGTCAGCGCGTCCCCCGCAAACCTCCTCCGCGTCGGCTCTCCCGCGGCCTCGCCTGGTGGCTGCTGCCCGTCGGGGTGTTCGTGTTCTTCGAACTGAGCACCTTCGCGATCGGCGACGACAAGAACTACCCGACGCTGTCCCTGCTCGCCGACCCACTCCTCGACGACTACCTGCCTCGCGCGATCTTCTACTTCGGATGGCTCACCGGATTCTGGGGGCTGGTACGACGATGAGACTGCTCGCCATCGCCGGCTTCATCCTCGCCGGACTACTCGTCCTCGCCGTCGAATGGGCCGCTCGGCGTACACGCCGTATCCCGACGCTCGGCGACCTGGCCGCCGTCGTGATGACCCATGAAGTCGGGCGGATCCCGGTCGGGCGGATCGCCGTCTTCGGGTTCTGGTGGTGGGTGGGGTGGCATTTCCTCGCCCGCTGACCCGCTCTTACTCCTTCCCGCTGGCTCGCTGGTTCCCGCTGGCTCGCTGGTTCCCGCTGGCGCGCTGGTTCCCGCTGGCGCGCTGGCGCGCTGGTTTCCAGCTGGATCAGGGATATGCCTGTGATCTTGGGCCAAGATCACAGGCATATCCCTGATCCGCATCTGGTGGTCGGGGTTTGTCGCGCAGCGGATGCCCAGAGTTTGGGAAAGGTGTTCCTGCATGTGGACCTGAACGATAGTTTTGCGAACTATGCAAACTAACGTTAAGTCAGCTCCCGCCAAACCCAAGCCCAGCGCCGACGAGCAGCGTGAGCAGATGCGCCGCGCCCTGCAAACCTCGATGGACACCCGCCAGTAATCACCATTGCCGAGTTGACTCCTTACAAGGAGACCGGCACCATAGGCGGGTGACCCCCAGCCTTCGGCGTATAGCGGCGCTCGCGCTACCCGCGCTCGTAGTCCTCGCCGCTGAGCCCCTCTATCTTCTGGTCGACACCGCCGTGGTCGGCCATCTGGGCCGCGTGCCACTGGCCGCGCTCGCGATCGGCGGGACGATCCTCGCCGTGACCGCCTGGCTCGGTAACGTCCTCGCGTACGGCACGACTGGTCGAGCCGCGCGCAGTTTCGGCGCGGGCTCTCGGCGTACGGCGGTGGAGGAAGGCATTCAGGCCTCCTGGCTCGCCCTGGCGGCCGGCCTCGTCTTCGTCGTGTGCGCCCAGCTGTTCGCCGGGCCGGTCACGCGGGCCCTCAGCGGTGACCCCGAGATCGCCGAGCACGCCGAACTCTGGCTGCGCATCGCCTCTCTGGGGATCCCGTTCGTTCTGCTGGTCTTCGCGGGCAACGGATGGATGCGAGGAGTCCAGGACACCCGGCGGCCGCTGCGCTACGTGCTCGGGGCGAACGTCCTCTCCGCCATCCTCTGCCCGCTGCTGGTCTATCCGGCCGGCCTCGGGCTCGTCGGATCCGCCCTGGCCAACGTCGCGGCCCAGGTCGTCGGAGGGGCCCTGTTCATCCGGGCGCTCGTCGCGGAACGCGTACCGCTCGCGCCGCGCCCCGCCCTGCTCCGCCAGCAGCTCGTCCTCGGCCGCGACCTGCTCGTCCGAGGGCTCGCCTTCCAGCTCTGCTTCCTCTCGGCAGCCGCCGTCGCCGCCCGGTTCGGCGCAGCCGCGGTCGCCGCCCACCAGGTCGGGCTCCAGCTCTGGATGTTCTGCGCGTACGCCCTCGACGCGATCGCCATCGCGGCGCAGTCCCTGATCGGGGCCGCGCTCGGTGCCGGTGACGTGCTCACCGCTCGGCGTACGGCGGTCCGGATCGGCCAGATCGGCCTCGGCTGCGGCGTGATCTTCGGGATCTTCGTGCTCGCCCTGGCCCCCGTCCTGCCGCACCTGTTCAGCGATGACACCGACGTCCTCGGCCAGCTCGCGATCGTCTGGCCCTGGTTCATCGGGATGCTCCCGCTCAACGGGGTGGTCTTCGCCCTCGACGGCGTCCTCGTCGGCGCCGGCGACGCCCGCTACTTGCGTAATCTCACGATCGTCGCGGCCCTGGGCGGCTTCCTGCCTGCCATCTGGCTGGCGCTGTGGCTGGACCTCGGGATCGGCGGGGTGTGGGCCGGGCTCACGCTGTTCATCGTGCTGCGGCTGGGTGCTCTGTTGCTTCGGCTGCGCGACGGTTCGTGGGCGGTTCCGGGCGCCGCCCGCGCCTGACTGCCGCCCGCGCCTGACTGCCGCGCTCGCCCGCTCGCCGCGCCCGCTCGCCCGCTCGCTCGCCGCGCTCGCCAGGCCCGCCCGGTCGCGTTGATCATGGGGTTTGCACCCCTGACACGCCGTCGACTCCACAGTTAACTCCATGATCAAAGGGGAGAGGGGTGGGGTGGTGGT
>NZ_JBFBAZ010000283.1:0-2715 GCF_040682475.1 Hamadaea sp. NPDC051192 | reverse complement strand
GAGGTGACGGCGTGCCTTTTGAAGAATGAGCCTGCGAGTTAGTGGCATGTGGCGAGGTTAACCCGGGTGGGGTAGCCGTAGCGAAAGCGAGTCTGAATAGGGCGATTCAGTCGCGTGTCCTAGACCCGAAGCGGAGTGATCTAGCCATGGGCAGGCTGAAGCGAAGGTAAGACTTCGTGGAGGGCCGAACCCACCAACGTTGAAAAGTTGGGGGATGACCTGTGGTTAGGGGTGAAAGGCCAATCAAACTCCGTGATAGCTGGTTCTCCCCGAAATGCATTTAGGTGCAGCGTCACGTGTTTCTTGCCGGAGGTAGAGCTACTGGATGGCCTAGGGGGCCTACAAGCTTACCGAAGTCAGCTAAACTCCGAATGCCGGTAAGTGAGAGCGTGGCAGTGAGACTGCGGGGGATAAGCTTCGTAGTCGAGAGGGAAACAGCCCAGATCGCCGGCTAAGGCCCCTAAGCGTGTGCTAAGTGGGAAAGGATGTGGGATCGCGCAGACAACCAGGAGGTTGGCTTAGAAGCAGCCACCCTTGAAAGAGTGCGTAATAGCTCACTGGTCAAGTGGTTCCGCGCCGACAATGTAGCGGGGCTCAAGCACACCGCCGAAGCCGTGGCACTCACACTTTGCTCGGCCCAGTCGCCTGCGGGCTCTGGGTCTAGGCGTGTGGGTGGGTAGGGGAGCGTCGTGCGTGCGGGGAAGCGGCAGGGTGACCTAGCCGTGGAGCGCGTGCGAGTGAGAATGCAGGCATGAGTAGCGAAAGCAGGGTGAGAAACCCTGCCGCCGGATGACCAAGGGTTCCAGAGTCAAGCTTATCTGCTCTGGGTGAGTCGGGACCTAAGGCGAGGCCGAGAGGCGTAGTCGATGGACAACGGGTTGATATTCCCGTACCCGCGAAGCAGCGTCAACGCTGAACCTCACTGTACTAACCTCCTGCGGGAGCGGAGGCCTTCGGGCTGAGGCTTTTGTGGTTGGGATCTTGGTGGGTAGTAGGTGAGCGATGGGGTGACGCAGGAAGGTAGCTGAGCCCGGCCGGTGGTTGTGCCGGGGTAAGCGTGTAGCCCGTGCCATAGGTAAATCCGTGGCACATGGGGGTGAGACGTGATGCCGAGCCGTATCAGGTGAAGTCAGTGATCCTATGCTGCCGAGAAAAGCCTCTAGCGAGTTGTGAGCGGCCCGTACCCGAAACCGACACAGGTGGTCAGGTAGAGAATACCGAGGCGACGGGCGAACTGTGGTTAAGGAACTCGGCAAATTGCCCCCGTAACTTAGGGAGAAGGGGGGCCTCTGCTGGTGATGGCACGTGCTGTCTGAGCTGGTGGGGGTCGCAGAGAGCAGGGGGAAGCGACTGTTTACTAAAAACACAGGTCCATGCGAAGTCGTAAGACGCTGTATATGGACTGACGCCTGCCCGGTGCTGGAACGTTAAGGGGACCGGTTAGCCTCACGGCGAAGCTGAGAACTTAAGCGCCAGTAAACGGCGGTGGTAACTATAACCATCCTAAGGTAGCGAAATTCCTTGTCGGGTAAGTTCCGACCTGCACGAATGGCGTAACGACTTCCCCACTGTCTCAACCACAGGCCCGGCGAAATTGCACTACGAGTAAAGATGCTCGTTACGCGCGGCAGGACGGAAAGACCCCGGGACCTTTACTATAGCTTGACATTGGTATTCGGACTCAATTGTGTAGGATAGGTGGGAGCCTGTGAGCATCGGACGCCAGTTCGGTGGGAGGCAACGTTGAAATACCACTCTGTTGTGTTTGGGTATCTAACTTCGGACCGTTATCCGGTTCAGGGACAGTGTCTGGTGGGTAGTTTAACTGGGGCGGTTGCCTCCTAAAGGGTAACGGAGGCGCCCAAAGGTTCCCTCAGCCTGGTTGGCAATCAGGTGTTGAGTGCAAGTGCACAAGGGAGCTTGACTGTGAGACTGACGGGTCGAGCAGGGACGAAAGTCGGGACTAGTGATCCGGCACTGGCTTGTGGAAGCGGTGTCGCTCAACGGATAAAAGGTACCCCGGGGATAACAGGCTGATCTTCCCCAAGAGTCCATATCGACGGGATGGTTTGGCACCTCGATGTCGGCTCGTCGCATCCTGGGGCTGTAGCAGGTCCCAAGGGTTGGGCTGTTCGCCCATTAAAGCGGTACGCGAGCTGGGTTTAGAACGTCGTGAGACAGTTCGGTCCCTATCCGCCGTGCGCGCAGGAGACTTGAGAAGGGCTGTCCCTAGTACGAGAGGACCGGGACGGACGAACCTCTGGTGTGCCAGTTGTACCGCCAGGTGCATGGCTGG
The DNA here is from genome assembly GCF_040682475.1 of Hamadaea sp. NPDC051192. Classification (NCBI taxonomy): domain Bacteria; kingdom Bacillati; phylum Actinomycetota; class Actinomycetes; order Micromonosporales; family Micromonosporaceae; genus Hamadaea; species Hamadaea sp. NPDC051192. Next base: position 419 of record NZ_JBFBAZ010000283.1, on the reverse strand, counting down.
TTGGCTACGTTCGGAAGGGATAACCGCTGAAAGCATCTAAGCGGGAAGCTCGCTTCAAGATGAGGTCTCCCACCACGTGAGTGGGTAAGGCCCCCAGGTAGACGACTGGGTTGATAGGCCAGACATGTAAGCTCGGTAACGGGTTCAGTGGACTGGTACTAATAGGCCGAGGACTTGACTAAAACACATGACAGAAGATATGTCTTGCTGTTGCTCGCGTTCACTTTTCACATCACGACCAGCAACCACTCGTAGCCGGATCGGGCTCGTGGTTTGACAGGTTGATAGTGTTACGGCGGTCATGGCGGAGGGGAAACGCCCGGTTACATTCCGAACCCGGAAGCTAAGCCCTCCAGCGCCGATGGTACTGCACCGGGGACGGTGTGGGAGAGTAGGACACCGCCGGACAAACTTTCCAT
>NZ_JBFBAZ010000282.1:0-2884 GCF_040682475.1 Hamadaea sp. NPDC051192 | reverse complement strand
CAACCTGGCCAAACGCGCCACCGGCGAAAACACCCCAACCTGGCGAGACACCTAAACCGGCATCACTCACAAAGTTCGTGAATTAGACGCCCTCTGAGATATCGGCACGATGCCAGGGTTGTCGCCCATGTTGGCGTACGAGCTTGACGACCTCGGCACCGGACGGTTCCGCCACGTCGTCTGGGGCTTCATCGCAAGCCAAGGGCGTCGAGGGCGTCGGCCAACTCGTCGCGCGAAGAGACGCCGAGCTTGCGGTAGACCGAAGCGAGCTGGTTGTCGACGGTGCGGACTGAGATGCCGAGGCGGGCGGCGATTTCACGGCTGCGCATCCGGGTGGAGGCGAGGCGGGCGACTTCGAGTTCGCGCGGCGTGATGAGCGACGGTGGGCGACGTTGGATGAGCTCCTCGTCGACGAGGGGATCGGTGCGCGTGACGATCGCTTCAAGCTTGCGTGCGATCTCACCTTTTGCGCCCTGTTGCAGGGCAAGGGCGATGGCGTCGAGCGTGATCGGCTCGAGTCCTGCGTGTGCCGCCCGGGTCACCAGCGTCGGTAGATCGGGGTAGGCGTGGTCGCGCAGCGCGACAGCGAGATCGCGCACGACCTGTACGACCTTGACCGGTGTCACCGAGAGCACACGATCCAGGATGCCGACCGCGTGCGCGGCCTCGCCGGCCCGGATCACTCCGGCGAGCGCGAGCGATGCGACGACCGGCGCGACCCGAGCCTCTCGATCGGCCATGCGCAGCAGTCTCGCGACCGCCTGGTCGACCTGGCCGTCGGCGAGGTCGATCCACGCCTGCGCCTCGGCGCGGGGGATGGGGACTAGCGGCGCGTGCCGCTGGCCGAGCGTCATCTCGTCGAGGATGCGGCGTGCGGTGGCGATGTCGCGGCGCCGGGCGGCGATCACTGCCTGGTAGCCGAGCGCCAGGCCCAGCCATCCCATCCGGTCGCGCCAGCGAAGCTGATCCACCGCGAGCGCCGCAAGCCGCGATGCTTCGACGATCTGCCCGCGGTAGAGCCGCGTGATCGCGAGGAGACACGTGTAGACGCCGACCATGTCACCCACACCGGCGCGCTTCGACTCGATGAGGTCGATGGCGTCATCGGTGTGAGCGTCGCCGATGAGTGCCGAGTAGTCGACGAAGTCGAGCACGGTCTGCGCGATCGGGTCGGTGCGCCCCAGCTCGGCTTGGAGCCGCCGCAGGCTCTCGGACGCACGCTGTGCACCATCCTTGTCGCAACGTAGCGCGCGCATGAACCCGGCCATGATCGCGGCCCGGAGCGCGATCTCCGGAGCTACGCGTTCGGCGACGGTGCGCAGCGTCGAACTTGCGGGCTCGCCGCGCGATGAACGCCAGTTGGCGACGTACTCGGCCACGGCCGCGCGCCCGGCCTCATCTAGCCGCGGGAGCATCTGCTCGGCCTGAGCGACGGCGGCGTCGATGTCGTAGCGGCGGTAGGCGAGGTGCTGGCCGCGCTGGATGACCAGCTGGGCGAGGTTGTCCGACGTCTCGGCGAGGGCCTGCGCTGCGGCGAAGTCGGCGCCGGCGCGGTCAAGGTCGCTCATCAGGGAGCAGGCTTCCGCGGCGCGCAGCGTCGCGACGAACGCGAGCTCGCGGTGTGGTCCTTGCCCAAGCACGGTGTCGACGGCGTGGATGGCCAGGCGGAAGTCTCCGGTGGAGATCGCGTACTCGATACCCCACAGCAGCTCTGCGTCGTCCACGGTTCGGTCCGAGGCGTCGAGCTGCAAAGTGAGCGCGCGCATCCGGTCCGCTGGTTCGGTGCGCCTGCGGAGCAGCCGCACTGCCGTGTCGGCCGCGTCGCGCCGCCCGGGGGCGTGCTCGAACGCCTCGGCGATCAGCGGATGCGTCGCCCGAAGCCGGCCGGTGCCGTCATCGGCGAGCAGCCCGCGCGCGACGAGCGTCAGGAGGTCCGGGCCCCCGCCGAGTTCGAGGACGGTGACAGGCTGCAGCAGCACGGCCACGTGAAGCAGATCGTGCTGTCCGGGCGTGAGTTCCGCGATCCGCTGCGCCATCGCGGTGTCGAGTCCGACCGCGTCCGCGCCTTCGTCAACACGCACGGACTCGCCGTCGGGCGTGACGCCGCCACGCCGCTCGGCACGTTCGACGAGCATGCGCAGGTGCAGCGGGTTTCCGGCGCTGCGTTCCATGAGCCGGTGCAGATCGGCATATCGAGGGCGCGCGCCGAACCGCCGCTCCAGCAGTCGCGCCACGTCCTCCGACGCCAGCCCGTCGAGGTCCCATCGCAGGCACAGTCCCTCATCCGCCGCGCGCCGGATGGGCGAAGGCAGCGCCTCGCCGCTGCGCGCCGTCGCGATCGTGGGCGCGCCGAACCCACGGACCAGCTCGTACACGAGCGCCGCGGAGACGTCGTCCAGGCGTGGGATGTCGTCCACCACCACCACAACGCCGTTCGCGTGTCGGCCGATCGCCGTGACGAGCTCGATCGGCAGACGGTCGGATGCGGCATCAAGCCCCAGGCGCGCGACGGCCGGGGCAAAGGCGCCCATCGGTACCCCCGAGAGCTCGGTCAGCGCGATCACCGGGATGACCATGCGGTCGGGCAGTCCGGACGCCACCGTCTCCGCCAGAGTCGACTTGCCGATCCCCGCCGGACCAACGATGAGCTGCAGGCGACCCGGGATGCCGAGGGCCGCGGCGACGCCATCTTCCTGCGCAGGCCGGGGGATGCGTGGCCACTCTCCGCCCGTCTTGAACCAGTTCTGCACGTAGGTGATTCTTACTCATTCACGATGGCGCACGCGCTGACTAGTGGCTCAGCAGGAAACGTTGGCCAGGTAATCGGGTGAGCGGATCTTGGATTTGGTGGCGAAGTCGCGTTTCGGTTCGGCATGACTGTTGC
>NZ_JBFBAZ010000281.1:0-3080 GCF_040682475.1 Hamadaea sp. NPDC051192 | reverse complement strand
GCCACCCCGCCCCCCCCCCCCGCCCCCCCACCCCGCCCCTCTCCGGTTTTATCTTGTTTTTACCTGTGCTCTCGACGGTGTGTCGACACTGGAAACTCCATGATCAACGCGCCAGCCCATGATCAACGCGCCAGACCATGATCGACGCGACGGGGCTGAGCGAGGGGGCCGGTCCGGATAGGGTGGGGCGCGTCGAAGGGGGAACAATGTTGGGCGGGCTCAAGCCGTGGCACGTGCTGATGCTGTTGTGCTGCATGGTCGGCGTGACGGGCATCGTCGCCGCCGTCGTGGCCGTCGTGTTCGCCACGAAGAAGAATCGCCGGTAGTGATTCTCAGTGGGCGCTGAAGTACCAGGCGGCCGAGGTGAGGATGGTTCCGACGAGGATGGTGAAGACCGTGCCACCTAGCACGGGCAGCACCCAACCGGCGATCCCGGGCTTGGTCAGCACCAGCATCTTCACCGTGAAGACGCCGAAGAACAGGCAGCCCAGCAGCGAGTGCACGAGCACCCGCGCGTCGTACGCCTGGAAGCCGATGCCGTAGAGGCAGAAGACGGCGACCGGGACGGCGATGAAGAAGGCGAGCCGGCCGGACCAGCGATGCAGCGCGCTGATCCAGGACGGTGCGCGGATCGCCTTGATCCTGCCGTACATGATCAGCGCCGACGCGGCCTGGATGAGTCCGAAGACGCCGGCCGCCACCGCCATCCAGCTCTTCACCTTGATCAGGTCCTCGAAGCCGGAGACCTTGAAGACGATGCTGTCGCCTTTGTGCTGCCCGCCGTAGACGCCGAGCGCGACCGACACCAGGGCGCCGATCAGCAGCGGGACGAGAAGCTTGCTGCTGTTCTTGGTGGACGTCGTCGTCATCGGGCCACCGCCACGGGAGCCGGCGCGCCGTAGGGCTCGGTCGGCTTCTCGGGCTTGGCCCGCACGCTGAGGATCGCGACGATCACTGCGATCAGTACGCCCACCAGCAGAGTGACGATGGGGGTCGGGACCTTCATCCACCCGATTATTCCTGCGATCGGCCATGATCGTTGCGTTCTCGCATACCTAGAAGTATTATGCATTGAATATCTAGGCTTATGGGAGACGGCGTGCACATCACGAAGGACCTGGTCGCGGCATCGGCGACGCCGCTCGTCCTCGGCATCCTCGCCGACGGGGAGAGCTACGGCTACGCCATCCTCAAACAGATCGGCGACCTGTCCGGCGGCCGTCTGGAATGGACGGACGGACTGCTCTACCCGCTGCTGCACCGGCTGGAGCGGCTGGGTCATGTCGAGTCGGTGTGGCGCGGCCCCGAAGGCGGGCGCCGCCGCAAGTACTACCGCATCACCGACCAGGGGCTGGGGGAGCTGGCTGAGCAGCGCCGGCAGTGGTCGGCCGTCGTCGACGCGCTGCAGAACATCTGGAACGACGCTCAGTCGAGCGGCCCCCGACTCGCCTGGGAGGGGTGACCGGTGGACACCGAGGGCACCGCCCCGGAGGCGGGCACCGGGCAGGACGTCGCCGACGACCCCGCGCTGGAGGCGCAGATCGGCGAATGGGTGGCGTACATGCGCCGCCGTCGCGAGCTGAGTGCGGCCGACGCCGACGAACTCGAAGATCACCTTCGCAACCGGATCGACGAACTGACCGAGGCCGGGCTCCAGCCGGACGAGGCCTTCCTCATCGCCGTCAAGCGCATGGGCAGCCTGGACGAGGTGTCGCGCGAGTTCGCCCGGGAGCACTCCGAACGGCTCTGGAAGCAGCTGGTGCTAGCCGGTGGCGGCGAGCCGGCCAAGACCGGGCCGGCCCGCAAAGACATGTTGATCATGATCGCCTGCGCGGCCGTGGCGGCGATCGGGGTGAAGATTCCCAGCCTGTTCGGGCAGACCTTCGAACATGACTTCGGCTTCTTCGCCCGCAACCTCAGTCTTTTCGCGCTGGTGCCGCTGGCGGCGTACTTCGTGTGGCGGCGGCAGGTGCGCCCGGCTGTCGTCGGCGTGCTCGCGCTGCTGTTCGTGCTCGGGGCGATCGGGGCGAACGTCTACCCGCTGGCCAACGACGCGGACACCACCATCCTCACCGGCATTCATCTGCCGATCGCGTTGTGGCTGGTCGTCGGGGTCGCGTACGCCGGGGGTGACTGGCGGTCCGGCTCACGGCGGATGGATTTCATCCGGTTCACCGGCGAGTTCTTCATCTACTACGTTCTCATCGCCCTGGGCGGCGGAGTGCTGATCGCATTCACCGCCGGGGTGTTCAACGCGATCGGGGTCAACGCCGAGACGTTCCTCGGCGGGTGGCTGCTGCCGTGTGGGGCGATGGCGGCGGTGGTCGTGGCGGCCTGGCTCGTGGAGGCCAAGCAAAGCGTCATCGAGAACATGGCGCCGGTGCTGACGCGGGTGTTCACCCCGTTGTTCGCGGTCGCGCTGCTGGCCTTCCTCGCGGCGATCGTCTTGACCGGCAACGGCATCGACATCGAACGGGATGTCCTGATCCTGTTCAACCTGGTGCTCGTCGCGGTCCTCGGGCTGCTGCTCTACGGCATCTCGGCCCGGGAACCCGCGGCCCCCCGGGGCTGGTTCGACCGGCTGCAGTTCGTGCTGGTGGTCAGTGCGCTGGTGATCGACGTGCTGGTGCTGCTCTCCGTCAACGGCCGGATCGCCGAGTTCGGCTTCAGCGCGAACAAGACCGCCGCGCTCGGGGAGAACGTCGTCCTGCTGGCGAACCTGGCCTGGTCGGCCTGGCTGCTGTACGGGTTCCTCTGGCGGCGGGCGCCGTTCGCCCGGCTGGAGAAATGGCAGACCGGCTACCTCGTCGTGTATACGGCCTGGGCCTGGTTCGTGGTGCTGGCCTTCCCGCCGCTCTTCGACTTCGTCTAGCCGCCGCAGCCGGGCCGACCGCCGCAGCCGGGCCGACCGCCGGAGCCGGGTCGGCCCGGCGAAGATCGGGATTTTGTGGCTGCCCGGGCGCGAGTACCCCCGAACTCAAGCGACGCCGGGCGGCCTGGTGCTGCTGTCGATCCGGATCGCGCGCTCGATCATCCGGCGCCTGCGGGAATTGCGGGCCGAAGCGCTCGACATGGCCGAC
>NZ_JBFBAZ010000280.1:0-3093 GCF_040682475.1 Hamadaea sp. NPDC051192 | reverse complement strand
GATGCCATCAGACCCAGGCCAAAACCAGCCACCACAAACGACGAGCCGCCATCGAAGACGAGCAGCTCAGACGGTGAACCGTGACTGCCGTACTAACCTTCGCGGATTTGCCGGCAGTATTCGCCGATCATCCATTCTCGACCGCTGGCGCGGCGCTTCGTTAGATGACGGGCGCGCCCCCGTGTGGTCAGCTCGGCTGGATGGGCCGCACCACCGAACCCGACGGCGAAGAGGAACGCTCCGGCATCTGCCTCGTCTACCTCGGGCTGCACCATGCCCTGGCCGAACGCACTCGGCATCGTCGAGATGAGGCGCATCAGAATGCACGCCGACTTCGCCCGCGGCGATTCTTAGGCGCCGAAGGCGGCCTGCCTCACGGAACTCCCGGCAGACTTCCTGCCGAGCCGTAAATCGTCTAGGTATGGTTTACGCTTTCCTGGTCATCGCAAAGATCGAACAAAGGGGAAAGCCCCCGCCAACCGGCCTCTGAACCCGCCGGCGAGGGCCTTCCCGACCGCAGATGTGGCCTCACCTGTGCCATCAGGTGGGGCTACATCCGTACCGCGGTCACAAGGGTCGCGATCGCGTGAATCAGCGCGACAAGCGCATAAATCGCTGCCGCACCACCTTCGCTCTCACGTTTGTTGTGACCCTTCATCTCACCTCCCTTCGGACTTGGGAGACACGCGCACTCTAAGGCCCGCGTCACCTGCCCCGCACCTCTAACAACCCGCCTCGGGCAGCGTGGCAAGACGAAAATGGATAGGGCCCTCGGAGTGCCTCGCCAGCGCCGCAGCCCATACCCTGAGATGACCCGAGGCGGAACGAAGTCCGGTATCCACCCGGAGTACAACGTGACCACCGTCACGTGCACCTGCGGCAACTCCTTCACGACCCGCAGCACTGCCGGTTGCCACACGTTCTACACCGGCAAGCAGCGTGCCCAGGACACCGTCGGCCGCGCGGCCCGGTTCAAGGAGAAGCACGCCACGGTCGGCAAGGCCGATGAACTCAACACAAGGCGAAGACCTGGTCGGCGGACCCACAAAGTTGGCGCACAGCGCCTCGCCCACGGGGGTGGACGACACGGATAGTCCCGGCGGTCGAGGCCCACGATGGGGGCCGGTGCCGCGTGAACTGATGGCCTGCCTGACGTGATGCTGCGGTCGACAGCGCGGACATTAACGCCGCTGTCGAGTCCTACATTGGCCAGACGGTCCGGCATGGCGGCCACACTGGGAGCAACGCGGAAGCAAAACGGTTCTGATCATCGAGGTGGCGCCACCTGCGTGGGGCGATCCGCCCCACGCGTTCCACAAGGCGTTCGACCGGATCGATGATGGAGCGTTGTTTGCGCGTAAGAACGCCCGTTCAGTACCCCGGACCTGTCGCGTACGCGCAGCTCATTCGGTCAACCGTGCCACGGTACTAGTTCGATATGGAATCGGCGTGAAGCAAGTCGTCGCAGATCGCCAACAGATCGGGTGGTCGCAGGTACTTGAGTTGTGCAATCCACTCTCTGTCCAGCTCGATTTGTCTGCTGACGTGCCGAGCCATCTCTTGTTGGATGGCGGCTGTCCTGAAGCGGCTCTTAGACGCCTGCCGGTCAACGATGCTCGGGGTGATCTGCTCGGCGTCGCTGCCGAAGAACCGCCGTAGCCTTGCGAAGTTGATCGCCGCCACCACGGTCGCTATTGCATCCAGCGCCTGGCCTTGCCAAAACGGGTCGGCGATCTGATAGGCCGCCTGTTCGGCGTTGTCGGCCAGCCGCCGTGCCCGGTCGGGGTCGACCGCCGTCACCACTGCGGCAACCCTCGTTAGCGCCTGCGCCTGCGTGTGCTGGTCGGTGATCCGGCGGGCGATCTGCTCGGCCCGGTCGGTGTCGGCCGTCGCGATCGCCGCTACCACCGCCGCTAACGCTTGCGCCCGCGTGTGCTCGTCGGTGATCCGATCGGCGGCCTGCTCGGCCCGGTCGGGGTCGACCGTCGCAATCGCCCCGACCACCGCCGTTAGTGTCCACGCCTGCTCGTAGCGCGGGGCGGTGATCCGGTGGGCGATCTGCTCGGCCAAGTCGGGGTCGACCGTCGCGATCGCCAATGCCAACTCGGATGACAATCGTGTCTGCTCACGCGTGTCGGTGATCCGGTGGGCGGTATCCTCGGCGGCGTCGGCCAACCGCCGTGCCTGGCCGGCGTTGACCCCCGCCACCGCCGCTGCTATCGCGGCCAGCGCTCGGGCCCGCCAAAGCTGTCCGGTGATCTGGTGGGCGGCCTGTTCGGCGTTGTCGGCCAACCGCCGTGCCTGGTCGGGGTCGACCGTCGCGATGGCCGCTGCCAGCTCAGCTTGCGCCTGGGCCTTCGTGCGCGGATCGGTGATCCAGTGCGTGATCTGCTCGGCCCGGTCGGGGTCGACCGCCGCGATCGCTGCAGCCACCGCCGCTAACGCTGACGCCCGCGCCTGCTCATGCCGGTATGAGATCCGGTGCGTGGCCTGCTCGGCGTTGTCGGCCAACCGCTGTGCCCGGGTGACATCGACCATCTGTATCACCGCGGCTAGCGCCTGCACCTGGACATAGGGGTCGGTGATCCGGCCGGCGATCTGCTCGGCCCGGTCATGGTCGACCACCGCGATCGCTGCAGCCGCCGCCACATTCGCCAGCGCGTGGGGGAATGGGTCGGTGATTTGGTTGGTGGCCTGCTCAGCATCGTGGGCCAGCCGCTGTGCCTGGTCGGGGTCGACCGTCGCTATCGCGACCGCCAGTTCGGCAAGTGCCCGCGCACGCGTGTGCGGGTCGGGGATCTGATGGGTGGCCCGTTCTGCGTCGTTGGCCAGCTGCCGTGCCCGGTCGGGGTCGACCGCCGCCAGCACGGCGGCCACCGCCGTTAGCGACTCCGCCCGTCCCTCCTCATACGAGTCGGCGATCTGGTGGGCGGCCTGTTCTGCGTCGTTGGCCAACCGCCGTGCCCGGTCGGGGTAGACCGGCGCCAGCACCGCCGCCACCGCGGCTAGCGATCTTGCCTCAAATATGCCGGTGCCCCGGTGGGCGGCCTGTTCTGCGTCGTTGGCCAACCGCCGTGCCCGGTCGGGGTAGAC
>NZ_JBFBAZ010000279.1:0-3238 GCF_040682475.1 Hamadaea sp. NPDC051192 | reverse complement strand
GCGCCGCCGCCCCGCCGCGCCGCCGCCCCGCCCCGCCGCGCCGCCGCCCCGCCCCGCCGCCGCCGGGCCGCCGCCGCGCCGCCGCCGGGCCGAGCCAAGCCCCGTTGATCATGGAGTTAACTGTGGTCTCGACGGTATGTCGACGCCGGAAACTCCATGATCAACGCATCGGTGACGTTGGTACAGTGGGGGAACGATGCCCGAACACGACCGCCTGCTCGCCCTCAGCCACCAGCTCGCCGACATTCACGACCGTCTCCGCGATCAGCTCGCCGACCTCGACACCGCGGCCGATCTGACTGCTCACTGCCTCGCCTTCTGCGACGCGCTCACCCGCCATCACACGGCCGAGGAAGCCGGCGCCTTTCCGCGTATCGAGGCTGATCATCCCGAACTTCGCACGGTCGTGGCCGAGCTGCGCCGCGATCATGAGCTGATCGTCGAGTCCCTGCGCAAACTCGCGGCCGCGCCGACCAAGCTCGAACGCGACACGCTCGCCGCGCTGCTCGAAACCCATTTCACCTACGAGGAGCGCAAGCTCGCGGCGGCGCTCGACCACCTCGATCCCGGCCTCGGGCCTACCCTGCTGGGATCCTGATGCCGACGCCCGAATTCATCCTCGCGCTCCGCGAGAAGATCGGTCACGACCTGCTCTGGCTGCCCGGTGTCACGGCCGTCGTGCGCAATACAGACGATCAAATCCTGCTGGTACGCCGAAAGGACAACGGTCGCTGGACACTCGTGACGGGGTGCCTCGATCCCGGCGAGCAACCGGCGATCGGGGCACTGCGCGAAGTCTGGGAGGAGACCGGCGTCATCGCTGTCGCCGATCGGCTTCTCCGCGTACAGGCGCTCGGGCCGTCGACCTATCCGAACGGCGATCGCGCTCAGTTCATGGACATCGCCTTCTTGTGCCACGCGGTGGACGGCGAAGCGACGGTCAACGACGACGAGTCCACCGAAGTGGGCTGGTTCTCCGTCGAGGACCTGCCACCGCTCACCGAGCGGGAGACGGCCTGCATCGCCGACGCGTACGCCGACCGCCCGGAAGCTTGGTTCGCGACCTAGCCGCTGATGACCGCCGGCCGGTAGTTCTGCGCCGCCGCCTGGAGACCCCGGAGGTCGGCGGCCTTCTGCTCAGCCTCCTCCAGCGAGGACGAACCCACCTCCGGAGCCGTCAGTCGGCCGATGCCGTCGACTTGAAGAACGGGCGCGTAGAACGGCCTTCCGCCGCGGAGGAAGAGCTTCTCGCTGCCGATCGACTGAACCGCCGTCCACGGCACCAACCGGTTCGACGCGGCGAAGCTGCGAACCAGCAGGCCACTCTGATCGATGATCACGCCCAGCCGGAGCGTACGCCAGACGCCCAGGCCGCCGATCAGCGTCAGCGCGCACCCGAGGCCGACGCCGGGCCAGTTGCGGTCGGCGACGACATGGCCGTTCGCGAGGTAGGAAAGACCCGCCAGCGCGAACACATCGGAGATGATCATGAACAGGGCCATCCGAATGCGCGGCCGCACCACAACGCGAGTCATCCGCACACCGTAGCGGGTGCGTACACGGCGAACGGCTAGTCGTGCCAGCCCTCTCGATAGGCGGCCCAGTCCTCGGCGGTGGCCGCGAAATCCACGTACGCGGCGACACCGAACTCACGAGTCAGCGCCGTATCACCCATCGCCAGACGGACTCCGCGTACTGCGGCAGCGACCGTCTCCGCCTGCCTGTGATGAAACGGATGCTCATCGTGGTACGCCGGAATGCCGATGAACAGCGCGACCTCCTCCGGGACCGCCTGCAGGGCCGCCTCCGTCACCCGCCGCACATAACCGGCGTACGCCGCCTGCGAGGGCAGTGAGGTGTCGTAGGCCATCAAGGCCACCTGATCCACCTCCAGCGCGACCTGGCGCAGATAGCCGGCCGACCACAGGGCGAGCGACGTCGGCACCATGGCCAGGCCGACCGTCATGCCTCGCCACGGCTCGGTGTGGACCGCCGAAACCGAGAGCACCGCTCCCCGTGCTCGGGTGACCTCATGCGCCTGACGGAGCACCGTCAGCAGATCGGGATCACCGTCGACGACGGGCTCGAAGTCGTAGTGGACGCCGTCGAAACCGTCGTCGAGCACCTGTGCGGCCGAAGTGGACAGGTTCGCCTGCGTACTCGCCAGCGCGAAGTCCAGCTCGCCCGGCACCGGATGGGCGCCCAGCCACGCCTGAACGCGTACGCCGGGGAGCGCCTGATGAATGGCGTCGACGAACCAGCGCCCGCGCGGCCGGACGGCGGGATCCAGTGTCCCGTCGTCGTTGAACGGCCCGCTGTGCACGAAGAGGTCACGGATTCCCGTGGTACGCAGCCACGCCACGAGATCGTCCACATCAGACTGACTCTTGCGCCCGTCGACCCAGGCGTGGCCGAGCCACTCCGCGTCATGACCGGTGCCCCGCGCGGACGCGGCAGGCGTACCCGAGGACTCGATCGAGAGCGCCACCAGCGCAGCGGCGACCAGGAGTGCAACGCTTCCGAGCACCGCGAGCGACACCCTCGCCGTAAGCCTGACCCCGCGACGGAAGCCGGCCCTGATCCTGTCCGACCAGCGGATCAATTCAGCGACACCTGGTCCCCGAGCGCACGACGGGCCTGCACCCGGCGACGTTGCCACACCTTGATCGGAATCGTGACAGCCCCGACGACGAGCGCGATGACGGCGATCTTGACCAAGGAGGTCTTCGTGCCCAAGGCCGCCAAGGCGAAGAAGGTCAGGGGCACGATGAGCGCCGCATCGACCACGAGGTGCTCGGCGGACCACGCCCGGGCGCGGGCGGGCCACAGCACGCTCCAGAGGAACAGGCCGCCGTAGAACAACCCTGCGACGACACCCATCAGCCAGCCCCGCTGGGAGCCGGCGGCATAGCTGATCGCTGCGACGATCGCCGCGAAGAACACGATGCGTACGGACCGAGGAAGATCACCGATTGCTTGGACCGCGCGAAGCGACGCCGAATCAGTAGCGCGAGGCATAGCGAAAGTCTCTCAGCGTCGCACTGTGACCGGCAACCCACTAGGTCAGGGACACCAAGCCGCGAAGGCGGGCCGACATGGATGGCAAAAGAGCCATTTCCCTCGACGGAAATGGCTCCTGAACTGGTGGAGACGAGGGGATTCGAACCCCTGACCCCCTCGATGCGAACTCGCGGCAGCGAGATCGTTGATAGTCACGACGGTGCTCGGGAGCACTCCA
>NZ_JBFBAZ010000278.1:0-3295 GCF_040682475.1 Hamadaea sp. NPDC051192 | reverse complement strand
CGCCCGGTCGCTCTCCCCGCGCCCGGTCGCTCTCCCCGCGCCCGGTCGCTCTCCCCGCGCCCGGTCGCTCTCCCCGCGCCCGGTCGCTCTCCCCGTGTCGGTCGCTCTCCCCGTTGATCATGGAGTTAACTGTGGTCTCAACGGTGTGTCGGGACCGGAAACACCATGATCAACGGGGTGGGTCGGGGTGCCCGTACACTTGCCGGGTGAGTCTCACCATCGGCATCGTCGGCCTGCCCAACGTCGGCAAGAGCACCCTTTTCAACGCGCTCACCAGCAACGACGTGCTCGCCGCGAACTACCCGTTCGCGACCATCGAGCCCAACGTCGGCGTGGTCGGCCTGCCCGACGCCCGGCTGGACCGGCTGTCGGAGATCTTCGACTCACAGCGCATCGTCCCCGCCCCGGTCTCCTTCGTCGACATCGCCGGCCTCGTCCGGGGTGCGTCCAAGGGGCAGGGCCGTGGCAACGCGTTCCTCGCCAACATCCGCGACGCGAGCGCGATCTGCCAGGTCGTCCGGGCCTTCAGCGACCCGAACGTCGTCCACGTCGACGGCAAGGTCTCCCCGCGTGACGACATCGAGACGATCAACACCGAGCTGATCCTCGCTGACCTCGGGACCGTCGAGAAGGCGTTGCCGCGGCTGGAGAAGGAAGCCAAGACGCGCAAGGAGCGGGCCGGGGCGTACGCCGCCGCCAAGGCCGCCCACGAGCTGCTCAACGGCGGCACCACGATCTTCGAAGGCGCGGCCAAGGCCGGGATCGACGTCGACGAGCTGCAGGAACTGCACCTGCTCACCGCCAAGCCGTTCCTCTACGTCTTCAACGTCGACGAAGCCGAACTGGCCAACGAGGCGTTCCTCGACGAGCTGCGGGCCCTGGTCGCCCCGGCCGAGGCGGTCTTCATGGACGCCAAGATCGAATCCGAGCTGATCGGCCTCGACGACGCGGAGAAGCGCGAACTGCTCTCCGCGATCGGCCAGGACGAGCCGGGCCTCAACCAGCTGATCCGAGTCGGCTTCCGGACCCTCGGCCTGCAGACCTACCTGACCGCCGGCCCGAAGGAATCCCGCGCCTGGACCGTCCCGATCGGGGCGACCGCACCTGAGGCGGCCGGCGTGATTCACACCGACTTCCAGCGCGGCTTCATCAAGGCCGAGGTCGTCTCCTTCACCGACCTCGACGCGGCGGGTTCGATGGCCGCGGCGAAGGCGGCCGGTAAGGTGCGTATCGAAGGCAAGGAGTACGTCATGGCGGACGGCGACGTCGTGGAGTTCCGCTTCAACGTCTGACCCGGCGTCAGATTGGCGTGGGTCCCGACGGCGGCTCGGCGACGAGACCGGCGGGACTCACCGACATGGGGGTATGAAGCCCCGCGATGTATGGCCGTGACGCGACCAGACCGAACTCCACCAAGGCCCGGGTCTGGCGGTCGGAGAGCTCGTAGAGTCGCTCAAGCACGATTCGAAGCTCGGTCACATCAGGCCGGTACGCGTACTCGTCGATGTAATCGGTGATCGCCTGCCGGCGGCGCGTGTCGAGCTTCGGGTGGATTGTCCATGCCTTGCTGGACTTGATGTCATTGCATGCCTTGCAGGCGGGGACGATGTTGCCCCAGGCGTGGAGTCCGGCATCCTTCCGGTTCATCGGGACCAGATGCTCCTCGACCAGCGGTCCCACCGATCCGCAGTACGCGCACGCATCCCCGAACCGCGCCCTCAAGGAAGGCGTGAGCTGCCGGAACGGCTGGTGGCCCCGGTTGATGTCGTACTGGCGTCCCGCATCCTGCAGGAACAGTCGCACGATGCGGTTCGGCACGTCGGAGTAACTCCGGAGAGGCATGTCCCATGCGTACCATGCCTCCGCGCGCTTTCGCGATGTCGTGTACCCGGTCCAGACTCGAGGAATGGACGAGTCTTGGACTGAGGCGCTGGCCCGCGCTCAGGCGGAGGACGCGTACGCGGAGGGGCGCTGGCCTAGCTGCGAGGGCGCGGTGCACGCCGCGTACGCGACGGCGCTCGTTCGCTTTCACCCGTTCTGGAGCATGCTGCGGCTGTGCTTCTCGACCGAGCCGATTCCCGGCGGCGAGATCGTGCCGGTCTCGATCGGCTGCGTCGGCGGGCCGCCGCAATACCTGACCTGGTGGGGTCATCCTTACGAGTGGCCTGCGGAGAAAGCGCTGCTGACGGAGTCCGCGACAGAGGCCGCCGAAATGGCCGCGCTGCTGGCCGCCGTCTGGGCGGACCAGCGCGAGGCTAGCGGTTCGTGATCTCGCCGTACGCCGCCTCGATCCGGGCGGCCAACGAGACTTCGTTCGGGGTGAGAGTGCCGCTGTCGGGCGTACAGAGCTGGATCTGGGTATGCCCGTCGAGACGCCTGACCTGTGCGCGAACTTCGGCCGCGTCCGCGTATACCGTGATGTGCTCGGCGAGTTCACGGTGTTGCGAGTCGTCGAGGGTGAGCGTGCGACGCAACCCGCGCAGGTCTCGTGTCCAGCCCGTGAGCTGCGACAAGGCATCGGTCAGGTAGTCGGTCTGGTCCCGCCGCCAGACTGCTCCCATGGGCCCCCACCTCCAGGCGTCGTTGCCGGCTTGTGGCCATCTCGTCGCCCCGTTGTAATGAATGGTCACCAACAGTCTTCCCAGAAACGCGCTGCTGTGTCCACGGCCACATTTCCGACTTCCGGCCTGCTAAGGGACAAGATGAGTACCCCGAACGGCCATTTCTTCTGGCACTCTGTCCGCCGTGGCAGTGGATCACCCCATGAGGATCATCGTCGGCGCCGCGATCATCGAGGATGGGCGCGTGCTCGCGTGCGAGCGTTCGGACCCGCCGGAGACGGCCGGCCGATGGGAGTTTCCAGGCGGCAAGGTCGAGCCGGGCGAGGCCGAGATCGACGCGCTGGTCCGGGAGTGCGAGGAGGAGCTCGGCGTACGCGTCCGGGTCGGTGAGCGGGTCGGCGGGGACGTGCCGATGGCCAACGGCCGGTCGGTGCTGCGCGTCTACACCGCGGTGCTGCTGGACGGCGACCGGCCGCAGGCGCTGGAGCACGCGCAGTTGCGCTGGCTGGCCGTCGACGAGCTGGGCGAGGTGCCCTGGCTGCCCGCCGACGCGCCGATCGTCGCCGCCCTGCCGACCTTCCTCACCTAGACCGCCCGGCGCCTCGCCTCGCGCCCGGCGCCTCGCCTCGCGCGGTGCCCCGCCCCACGCCCCGCGCCACCAACCGAAACACCCCGTTGATCATGGAGTTCTCACCCTCGACACGCCGTCGAGACAGCAGTTAACTCCATGATCA
>NZ_JBFBAZ010000277.1:0-3358 GCF_040682475.1 Hamadaea sp. NPDC051192 | reverse complement strand
CACGTCATCCAGTGTCGCGGTCATCACGGCCGCCTTCCTCGCCGAGCACCACGCTCAGCGTGTCAGGCCGGAAACACCGTTAGATCCACAGTCCCTGCGCCGTGGTCTGGGGTTGGTCGACTTGCTCTTCTTGGCGTCGGCCCAACTGGTGTTCGTCCTGACGACGTGGACGTCGTAGCGGGGTGCGGGCTGTGTGTTGGGTCGTCCGGGTGGCCGGCCGGGTCCTGGTCGCGAGGGTTTCGGCGCGGCTGCCGGGCTTGGGTTCTTCGCGCGCAGGTGCCGAAACCCTCGGCGGACGCGGGCTGGGGTGAGCCGATCAGGCGGCAACGGCTTCTCCCAGGGGCGCCGTAGGTCGGTGGCCAGCGGGCGGGCCAGGCGTAGTTGGGTGTAGGCGGCGAGGATGAGCCAGGTCCACCGGTCGGCAGTATGCGGGTTGCGGATCTTCGGGCTGGTCCAGCCCAAGGTCTGCTTGAGCAGCCGAAACGTGTGCTCGATGTCGAAGCGGCGCAGGAACGCTTGCCAAAGCCGGTCCACATCGGCCGTGGTGGCGTCGGTGCCTGACCACCACAGCCATACGGGCTTGGGGATCGCGCCGCTGGGCAGGCGGGCCACCTCGAGGCGGATCACGGTGCCCTCGATGATCGGCAGGCCGGCCGAGGCATGCCAGGCGGCCCGGCGGGTCAGCCGTGGGTGCAGCCGGCCCCAGGCATGCACGTTCGCCGGGCCGTAGAGCCTAGTCTCTGCGCTGATGGTGTGGTCGGGTTCGCCCCAGGTGGCCGGGTCCCCGAAGATGAACTCGCCGCCGTGGCGGGGCGGGCGTCCGTTGGTGCCCGGTGTCCGGAGTCCGGCGGCGCGGCGCAGGACACGGTCGGAGCGCATCCGGCCCAGCACCTGCACCGGCAGGTCGCCGAGCACGTGTGCCAGCCGAGGCACGTCGTAGCCGGCGTCGACCACGACCAGGATGTCGAGGTCGCCGGGCTGCCAGTGACCGACCGCGATCAGTCGCCCGATCACGCCGCGCAGCTGATCGGCGGTGACGGTGGCGGTGTCCGCGCCGGGTAGCAGACGCACCGCGTCCAGGGGCGCGGTCCAGGAGCTGCGGCCGGTTTCGAGGGCGACGACCACCGAGTACGGCCAGCCTGGGATCATGATCGCCTGGTCCTTGCCGCGCCCGTAGGTGTGGCACAGGATCCGCTCGGGCGAAGTGTGCGCCTCCGGGCGCAGCCAGCAGGTCACGTCGACGGCCAGCACCAGGCGACCGTCCGCGGCACGTGGCATCGGCGTTGCGGTCAGGGCTAGGCGCAGCCGGTCGATGTCGATGCGGCCGCGTTCCAGCGCGGCGTACATGGCGCCGTGACCGCGGCGGTGTTCGGGTGCGAGCACCAGATCGACCGGCGACCTTACCGGCCCGTCGGTGCACAACAGCGCGTCGGTGACCTCGAACAATGTGTCAGCACGAGCGGTCAAGCAGCGGTAGAACTGCTCCCGGAATGCGGACAACACGGATAGAGCCTCGACGCGCACAGCGTCATCCCGCACACTCATCTTCACGGCCTTGGGGTGATCTTTGTGTCTCAGCAACACTCATGATCACGCCAGGGCCGCTCAATGTCCACAGTGCATCAATCGGATCCGGGCGCGAATCAGCAGGTGATCGGCCGAAGAGGTTAAACGGCAAGCTAGACCACATAGGCCGGAACCGCCGGCGATCCGCCCGTGCCCCTGGCCACCCGGCGAACGACTCCCGACCCAGACGCGCATCCAACGGTTTCGCCTGCGGCACGGCTCGGAAGCAGCAGCGATCATGTGACGGTCACGGCTAGGGTGTGCCAGCCGGTCGCGCCGTCGGGGAACGGAGTGGCCCGTTGCTCGGGCTGAGTGCGGCCGGTGCCGTCGGTCGCGCGTACGCGTAACGTGTGGCCACCGCGTGCTGCGTGCCATTGGTGTCGCCATTGGACCCAGGTGTCCCGGCTCGGGCTGGGCAGCAGGTCGGTCTGCTCCCACGGCCCGTCGTCGACTTGGAGCTCGACCGCGCTGATCCCGCGGCCCTGCGCCCAGGCGACCCCCGCGATGGTGACGTCACCCGGTGGGACCTTGGCGAAGGCGGCCGGCCGGTCGATGCGGGAGGCTGTCTTGACCGGAGCCTGCCGCGCCCAGCCCCGGCGCACCCAGTACGCGTCGAAGTCGCCGAACCGGGCCAGTTCCAGCTCCGTGATCCATTTGCAGGATCCGGCGTACCCGAACAGGCCCGGGGTGAGCATGCGTACGGGGAAGCCGTGCTCCGGGGGAAGCGGACTGCCGTCCATGCCGACTGCGAGCATCGCGTCCCGGCCGTCCAGCAGGGTCGCCGTCGGGGTGCCGAGGGTCATGCCGTCCACCGACCGGGCGACGACTTGGTCGGCGTCGGGGTGCACGCCGGCTTCCCGCAGCAGCGGCGCGAGCAGTAGGCCGAGCCACCGCGTGGTGCCGATGTACGGCCCGCCGACCTCGTTGGACACGCAGTTGAGCGTGATGTCGCGCTCGACGAGCCCCAGGCTGAGCAGCTCGTCGAAGTCCAGCGTGGTGGGCCGGTCGACCAGCCCGTGAATACGCAGCCGCCACCGGTCCACGTCGACCCTGGGCACGGTCAGGGCGGTGTCGACCCGGTAGAACTCGCCGACCGGGGTGTAGAAGCCCGGCGTGGTGATCCGGGGACCCGCCGGCTGTGTGGGGGCCGGGAGGGTGATCGCGTCGCGGGATCGCGCCGCCGAGCCGGCGAGCGAACGGCGTACCAGGGTGGTCAGGCCGCCCGCGGCGACGGATACGCCCGCGATCGCCCCGGCGGTCAGCAGGAACTTCCGGCGGCTCTGATTCCCTTCGCCGGCGACTTCGGTTGCGGCTGCAGCTGCGGTCAGCCAGCCGAGGATCAGCGCGCCGACCGCCCCGGCCAGCAGCGACGGCAGCACATCTCGGGGCTCGGTGGCCGGCCGGGTCAGGACGGCGGCCGCCGCGGCCAGGCCGAGCGCGGCGAACCCCGCTTGCCCCGTACGCCGTCGCCGTCGGGCCAGCAGGCCGAGGCCCGCCGCGACGACGAGGAGCACCGTCACGATTCCGGCCAGCAGCAACGGTTTGTCGTAGGTGCCGACGGTTCGGACCGCGTACTCCTTGACCGGAGTCGGAGTGGCGTCGACGACGGCGGAGCCGATGCCGATAACTGGCGACGACTCGGGTCGCAGTAGCGTCGCGGCCAGCTCGGCGACGGCCACCCCGGCGGCCGCGGCGAGGATTCCGCAGCCGGCGGCTTCGGCGTACGCGCGGGTGAGGATGCGCATGGCGGCCTCCCTAGGGGTGGGGGCGCCGGGTGGGGCCGGCGAGCCCA
>NZ_JBFBAZ010000276.1:0-3360 GCF_040682475.1 Hamadaea sp. NPDC051192 | reverse complement strand
ACCCCCTTCATAAACCGGTTTTTTTAAACACTCTTCCCCACCCCCCCCCTCTCCCTTTGGGGTGGCGCTGGGCGCCCCCCCTGGGGGGGGGCCCGCGGGGTGGAGCCGGCGAGCCCACGGTGGGGATCACTTGGGCATCAGCACGCTGTCGATGATGTAGACGGTCGCGTTGGCGGTCTGCACGTTGCCGCACACGACCTTGGCCGTCGCGTTGACCGTGAAGTCGGTCCCGGAGCCGCTCACGGTCAGTTCGCCGCCCTGCAGGGTCTTGTGCGTACCGGCGAGCTGGTCGGGCGCGAGCTTTCCGGCCACCACGTGATAGGTCAGGATCTTCGTCAGCGTCGCGTTGTCGGCGAGCGTCTTGTCCAGGTCCGCCTTCGGAATCTTGGCGAACGCGTCGTTGGTCGGCGCGAAGACCGTGATCGCCTGCGCGCTGTTGAGCGTGTCGCCGAGGTTCGCCTTCTGCACGGCGGCGACCAACGTGGACAGCATCGGGTTGCCGGCCGCGGCGGTCGCGACGGGCACCTTGGCCATCGCGTCGAAGCTGCCCGGGTTGGCCGGGTCTGTCGGCACGGCCGCGCAGCCGGGTCCGAACTCACCCGACGCCGACATGCCCGCCGAGGCGGTCGCCGAGGGCGCGGTGGATGCTCCGGCGGCGCTCGACGTCGTCGCGCCGCTGGCGCACGCGGTCAGCGCCAGCGCGGCGACACCGGTGGCGAACAGGGTCGCGAACGTCTTCTTCGGCTTCATCGTGAACACCCCTCTTCGTGGGACTCCGGCGGAGTCCCCGTCGCTGGGGATTCGGCCGAGCCGCCGGATCGGATGGGTGTGATTTCCGAAAAATCTGATTCGCGTACGCCCGGCTCAGAGCCGCACTTGCGCGACGATCGGCAAAGTCGGCGTCGCCGATCCACCGGCCGGCTCCATCGTCATGGCGATCAGATTCGCCCCGGAGATGCCGCTGACGTACTGGGTCGCCGTCGTCTGGCCGGGATCCATGACTGCGGCCGGCTGCGCCGTCGCACCCCGGACTGTCCACAACTCGTACGCGTGATCGGCCGGTGGCGCGGTGGCCCCGGTGACGACCACGACCGCCGCGTCCTGTGAGGCCGCGGAGACCACGGTGATCCGTCCGCCGCCGGTCACCGGCGAGGTGCGTACCACCACGTCGGCGGCGGTCAGCACGGCGTCGACGCGGGCCTGGCGTTGCTCCGCCTCCGCGCGGGCCGCCTGCTCTTGGCGTACCCGCTGGTCCTGCAGGAAATAGGTGACGCCGCCGGCGACCGCCGCGATCACAGCCGCGGCCAGCGCGAAGGCCGCGCGCCGACGCCACCGCGAGGCGCGACCGACCGGCGTGGGAGTGAGCTGGCGCGTGCCGTGGACCTGTTCGAGCACCCGCTCGCGCAGCCGGGGCGGGGGCGACGACCAGCTGTCGTCGGCGAGCCGGGCGGCCGCCTCACGCAGGCCCGCGACCTCGGCCACGCAGGTGGGGCACGTGCGCAGGTGGCGCTCGAAGGCTTCGCGCTCGGCGTCGTCGAGAGCGTCGAGCGCGTAGGCGCCGGTCAGCAGGTGCAGGTCGTCGGTGGTCATCGGGACGCCTCCACTCCGAGACAGTCGCGCAGGCGGATCAACGCGTCGCGCATGCGAGTCTTGACGGTCGGCAGGGCCGCGTCGAGCAGCGCCGCCACCTCGCGATAGGTGTAGCCGCTGTAGTACGCGAGCGTGATCGCCTCGCGTTGCAGCTCGGTCAGGGTACGCAGGCAGCGGCGCACCTGTCCGCGCTCGATCCGGGCGGTCGCCTGGTCGGCCACTTCGTCGTGGGCGGTGTGCTCGGGCTCGGGCACCAACTGGTGGATGCGGTCGGCGACCGCCTGCTCGGACCGGACCCGGTCGACGGCCCGGCGATGGGTGATCGTGAAGATCCACGCCGTCGCCGAGCCGCGAGCCGGGTCGAAGCGGGCGGCGTTGCGCCACACCTCGACCAACGCCTCCTGAGCGACCTCCTCAGCCTGGGCCGGATCGCGCAGGACCCGGCGGGCCAGCCCGTAGACGCGAGCCGAGACCTTCTCGTAGAGCCGGGCGAACGCCGCCTCGTCGCCCCGGGCGACCTGCCGCAACAGGTCGCCGAGGTCCTCCGGGGCCGGTGTCGCCGACCCCGCCGGGACCAGGGCCGGGAACTGCCCGTCCGTCATCCTCACCGCCTGCTTGTTCGAGTTCCAGATCCGGCCGGACCGACCAATCGGGTCGGGCCGTCGGGGTCAGGCTCGCTCAGGGCGGGACAGCGCCAAGCCCAGCACCGTCATGCCGACGCCCAACGCCAGATGCAGCCAGTTGTCGGCGGAGTTGACGGGCACGAAGTTGGCCGCGCTGTCGGCGTCGACCACCAGCCCGAACAGCCAGAGCACCAGGTAGATCGCACCGCCGCCGACCAGGAAGGCCCGCGCACCGCCGACCGTCCGAGCCAGCAGCAGACCGGCCACCCCGAACAACAGATGTACGGCATTGTGCAAGATCGACACCTGGAACACGCCGAGCAGCCGGGCATCGGAATGATGCGAGGCGAAACTGAGCGTCCCGTAGTCGGTCGTGATCCCGGGAACGAAGCCCAGCACCCCGACCAGCAGGAACACCGCGCCCACCGCGTACGCGACGAGCTGGAGCGGACTGCGCGCGGACACCGCCGCACGAGTGGTGGAAACCATGACATTCTCCCTCCGGACGTGGTCCATCGGGATTCGTGGCCCAGCCGGAATCGGATGGGTGCGAATTTCCAGCGCTCGCCCACTCCTCACGCGCCGCCCTCAGATCCAGCCACACTGCATCTGGGCCGCACGCGGCGGCCGGAACGTGCATGTGGTGACGCCGCTGTAAGCGGGCAGGACGAGACGGGCCCGGCCGGCGCGGTGCGTTGCACCGACCGGGCGTTCGCGCCGCGCCGGCGACGGGGTGCGTCCGTCAGCGACACGACGTGTGTAACTCAATCCTTAAATGGAGTCGTCGTCCTGGAGCAACACATCGGGGCAGTCTCTAGCCGCGCCGTGGGCTATTCCATCGCCCCGGGTCAGTCACAGGGGCAAGGCGATGTAGACACTCGTGGGACGGTCCTCGACGAGTCACGCATAGTCTCCGGACTGTTCGCGATGCCCGCCGGTGCAGGTTGCGGCGACGTCGACAAGCCGATCGCCGCCAGGGGTCAGTTTCCACGCGTCGCCGACGTGCGGACGGGGTCCGCCTCACACCGCATGATCTGGAGCGATTCTGCGTGCTAGTACTCCAGCCGCACTTTCGTGTACTTGTTTTCGCTGGCCAGACGACGTCATTGCGGGGTTCCTGATAGGACTTGATCTGTCCACTATAGAC
>NZ_JBFBAZ010000275.1:0-3363 GCF_040682475.1 Hamadaea sp. NPDC051192 | reverse complement strand
TTCGAATCTTGGAGAAAGATTCGACCCGGATCCCTGATCCAGCGCTGTATTTCGGGGGTTAGCGGAGGGACTGGACCGGTACGCGGTGGAACTCGATGCGCTCGTTCGCGCCGAAGTCACCGGTCTCGTAGAGGACGCCGACGGTGTTCGCGTCGACCTGAACCAGATCCGAGTACGCCGCGGGCAGGCCCGACAGCGCCAGCGCCGGCGTGAAGGTGACGCCGGAGTCGTGGCTGATCCGGATCGTCAGCACCGCACGAGCGGCCGGGTCGGCCGGGCCGGCGTACAGCAGGGGCGCGTTCGGGCCGCGAAGTTGCAGCACCGTGCCCTCCACGACGGGTCCGGCGATGGTGCCCTGCGGGTGGAACGGCTTCACCAGCGTCGCGCCGCCATCGGCGCTGTACGCGTCGGCACGCGTACCGGGGGCGGTGCCGTTGTGGTCACGGGTGTTGAAGTAGACCCGGCCGTCCGGCAACTGCGTCGCGGTGGTCTCGTTCACGTTGACGTAGTTGTCCGGGTTGTCGTCGACGTACCCGATCTGCCAGGTCGCGCCGTCGTCGTCGCTGTACAGCGAGTGCCCGCCGTAGTACTTCGCCTCGGCTCCGGTGTCAGTGGACCCCGACGGGGGAGCGATCGAGTGGTTCGCCGGGACGACCAGGCGACCCTTGTGCGCCCCGACGGTCAGCCGCGTGGCGTGGCCGGGCGCCGTCGCGTACCAGCGCCAGTTCGTGAGCTTGGTCTGCGCGGTGATGTCGGTGGGCGCGGACCAGGTGGCCCCGTCGTCGTCACTGTGCTGGACGAAGACGCGCCGGGACTGCTCCGCGGTGACCTCGCCCCGCAGGATCATGGCCTCGGTCGCGGTGCCCGCGTTGAAGGTCGTGAGCAGGACGATCCGCCCGCCGGTGGTGACGACGGGGGCGGGGTTGCCCGCGGTGTTGCTCGCGTTGTCGTGCACCACCTGGAGCGGCCCCCACGTGCAGCCGCCGTCGGTGGAGCGCTTGAGGACGGTGTCGATGTTGCCCGCGTCGCCCAGGCCGCCGACGCGGCCCTCGGCGAACGCGAGGACGTCGCCGTTGGCGGCGGTGATCACGGCTGGGATGCGGAACGCGCTGTAGCCCTCGGTGTTCGCCGTGTACGGCGTAGAGGTGACGCATTTCGCCTGTTCAGAAGCGGTGGCTGGCATGACGCTCGCAGTCAGGGCACCGGCGGCGAGCAGGCCGGCCCCGGTGAGTTTCCAGAGACGCAAGGGTGGACTCCCTCCGAACGGGACATGGGATGTCCCACGTTCCAGGCACGTTAAGCCTGGATTTCGGAACGGTCAAGACCAACTCTGGTGGACATCCCACGTCGGACATAGGATGTCCGGCAATCCATTCCGTCTCCCGAAAGGCACGAGATGAGGTACGCACGCCGCGCGGCCGCCCTGGTCGGCGCGCTGGTGCTCCTGGCCACCGGGTTAGCGGCTCCGGCCGGCGCCCAGGATCAGAGCACACCCTTCTTCGACGAGCAGGTCGTCTATCCGCAGAAGAGCATGGGCTACTTCTGCTTCCGCATTCCCGCCCTGGTCCGGGCGGCCAACGGCGACGTCCTCGCGTTCGCCGAGGGCCGGGTCAAGGACTGCGGCGACGACGAGGACATCGACATCGTGTTGCGGCGGTCCACCGACAACGGGCAGACCTGGGGTCCGCTCCAGGTGGTGTCCGAGGGCAACGGCAGCACCCACGGCAACCCGGTCCCGATCGTGGACCAGAACACGGGCCGCGTCGTGCTCGTGAGTACGCACAACGGACCGGCCCCCTGCACGAACGGTTGCCTGCGCCTGCCCTTCGTGCAGGTCAGCGACGACAACGGGGCCACCTGGTCGGCGGCCCGGGAGATGACCGAGGGCACGAAGCCGGAATGGAACTTCTGGTACGCCACCGGCCCGATGCACGGCATCCAGCTGACCCACGGCCCGCACGCGGGACGGCTGATCGTGGGCGCCAACCACGAGACCTACGACGGGGTCGGCGACCACCTCTACGGCACGCACCTGCTCTACAGCGACGACAGCGGCGTGACCTGGCACATCGGGGCGACCAGCGCGTTCACCGACGGCACGATCATCGCCCAGGAGGTGACCGTCGCCGAACTGCCGGACGGCCGGATCTATGCGCTCGCCCGGGAACGCGGCACCGACCCCGGGCACCGCGCGGTGGCGTACAGCAGTGACGGGGGCGAGACCTTCGACCGTCCCTTCTCGACGATCGGGCTGTCGATGCCCGACGTGCAGGGCTCGGTCCTGTCCTCCGGCGATCGCCTGCTGCTGTCCGCGCCGGCCCATCCGGTCGCTCGCGAGGTCATGTCGGTACGCGCCTCGTACGACGGCGGGCTCACCTATCAGCCCTGGCAGGAAGGCAAGGTCTTCTGGTGGGGGCCGTCCGCGTACTCGGACCTGGTCGCGCTGGCCGGCGACCTGACCGGGATGGCGTACGAGGCCGGGGCGTCGACGCCGTACGAGTCGATCCGCTGGGCTCGGTTCAACGACGCCTATCTGCGTACGCCGAACGGCACGCCGCCGGGCATCCCGGCACCGCCCGCACCCGGGCCGACCACGCCGGACTCGTCGCACTCGGCGAACGTCGCCTACGTCCGTGGCGGCGCGACGACGGTGGCTGACGGCCGCTTCGGCGGCGGGCTCGCCCTCGACGGCGTCGACGACCGGGTCGAGGTTCCGTTCGACGACTCGATCGACCTCGGCGGGGACGACTTCACGCTGATGACCTGGTTCCGCTACGGCGACACCACCGGCAACCACACGCTGCTGTGGGCGTACCGGACGGGGAGCGGCACGACTCCGCAGATCTGGCTGCGGGCCGAACCGGGCTCCAACCGGATCCGGGCGCTCATCATGGTCGACCGCTTCAACGTCACCGTGCAGTCGGCCGGGGCGTACAACGACGGGGCCTGGCACCACGTCGTACTCCAGCGGGTGAACGGCCAGTTCGTGCTGGGGATCGACGGGACCACGGTCGCCTCGGCCGCCGTGCCGCCCGGCTCCGTGACCGACGGCAAGGAGTTCGGCGTCGTCGGCCTCCACATCGGGCAGCGGGTCGACGGGGCCGACCGGTTCCGCGGCACCCTCGACGAGGTACGCGTCTACAAGCGCGCCCTGTCGGCCACGGAACTCGACCTCATCCGTACGCGCAACCTGCCGATCGGCGGCCGACTGGGGCTGCGCCTGTCCCTCGACTGCCTCACCCCCGCCTAACCCGCCCCACCCCACCCCCCCGCCGAGTGCCCGTTGATCATGGAGTTGACCCCCTCGACACGCCGTCGAGACCGCAGTTAACTCCATGATCAACGGGGAGGGGCGGGGGGCGG
>NZ_JBFBAZ010000274.1:0-3563 GCF_040682475.1 Hamadaea sp. NPDC051192 | reverse complement strand
CGAGAGGAGTCCATGATGGACCGTCCTGGCCGCCGCCGCGTTGTCGCGGGGTTCCTTCTCACGGCTGTGATGTTGCTGGTCACAGCCACTCCGCAGCCGGTGACGGTGTTCGGTCCGGTGGACCTGAAGGTGAGTTGGTTGTGGTCGTGGTTGGGGGCGCCGTCGGCGTTCGCGGGTGGGCGGCCGATCGGTCCGGTGCAGGTGAGTGGTTCTGCGGCGGGCAAGGGTCATTACGTCGGGTACGCGGAGACGAAGGCGGCTGGTGGGGCGGGCCGGGCTCCGGACAGGACGGTGGCGGAGCGGCAGGATGGTAAGACGCAGCGGCTGACGACGCCGGGCATTCAGGGTTTCGCGCCGGGTAAGAGCACGCGTAAGGCCGACGGGTCCACCGCAGGCTCGGATCTGTTCGCGAACCCGGATGGCAGTTATACCCGTGAGGTGTCGCAGGGCACGGTCAACTATCAGGACGGCAAGGGTGCCTGGCAGAAGATCGATGCGCAGGTGACGCCGGCGGGGGATCGGTTGAGTCAGCGGGCCAATCGGCTCGGTCTGCAGTTCGCGAAGCGGGCTGATGATCGCAAGTTGGTGTCGGCGTCGTTCGACGGTCTGGGGTTCGGCTACTCGTTGCAGGGTGCGGCTGCTGTCGCGGCGCAGTCGGGGGCGTACGCGGTGACGTATCCGGGGGTGTTGCCGGGTACGGATCTGGTTTTGGAGTCGCGGGAGAGTGGGGTCAAGGAGTCGATCGTTCTGCGGGAGCGGGGTACGCGGACGGAGTGGGTGTTCCCGCTGGCGCTGGACGGGTTGGTGCCGGTGTTGGACGCCGGTGGTGGTGTGGTGCTGGCGGATGCGAAGGGGACGGTGAAGGGCCGGATCCCGCCGGGGTTGATGCACGACTCGAGGTTCGACCGGTCGACGGGTGAGTTCACGACGTCCAACGCGGTCGCCTATTCGCTGGTCGAAGCCGATGGTGGGATCGGGTTGAAGGTCAGCGTCGACGAGCGGTGGCTGAACGCGCCCGAGCGGGTCTACCCGGTCACGATCGACCCGACGACGGAGTTCGCGACCACTGGCGACACCTACGTTTACTACGGGAACGACATCGACCACTCCGGTGAGGACGACCTGGCCGTCGGCACCTGGGACTCCGGTGCCCACCGCGGCAAGGCCCTGATGCACTTCACCGACTTCGCCGCCACCTTCGCCGGGCTGCGGATCACCTCGGCGAGCCTCAAGCTGTTCCTCTCCTGGCAGGGCAGCTGCTCGGCACAGCCGTTCACGGTGCACCCGATCAGCACCTCCTGGGAGGTCGACACCGCCCGGTACGGCAGCGTCAGCTACACCGGTCCCACCTTCGACGCGCAGATCGGCACCGCGACCCCGACGAACTACTCGGAGGCCTGTGCCAACACCGCGAGCAACCGGACCGTCGGTTCCTGGGTGACCGTGCCGCTGACGAAGGCGACCCTGGACGGCTGGCTGAACGGGACGCTGACCAACAACGGTCTGGGCATCTCCGCCTCGCAGACGGCGACGACTGATTTCAAGCGGTTCACGTCGCGCAATGGTCCGGCGGGGGCGGTGTGTGACGGCCACACGTGTGCGCCGTACCTGTCGGTGACCTACACGCCGAATGTGGCGCCGCAGATCGATTCGCAGTATCCGCCGCGTGATTATCAGGCGACGTCGTTGACGCCGGAGTTGCTGGCCAAGGGTCACGATCCGGATGTGTGGCCGAAGCCGGCGGTGCAGTACAACTACAAGGTCAACGACTCGACCGGTGCGCTGGTCGCCACGTCGGGGTGGACGTCGTCGTCGAGCTGGACGGTTCCGGACGGCAAGTTGCAGTGGTCGAAGACCTACTACTGGTGGGTCGTGTCGTATGACGGGTGGGCGACCAGCCCGGACCCGTTGAACGTCGCGTATTACTACCCGTTGTCGACGCCGCCGCCGCAGCCGTTGGTGACCTCGGGCTTGTCGCAGGACGGTGGTGGGCGCGGGTTCGAACCGGCGGCGGGCAACTACACGACCGAGGCGATGGATGCCCAGGTCGCCACGGTCGGCCCCGCCCTAGCTGTGCAGCGGTCGTACAACAGTCGGGATCCGCGTACGGGGTTGGCGTTCGGGGCGGGCTGGTCGTCGATGGTCGACGCGAATGTCACCGAGCGGATGGCCAGCACGAGTGGTAAGACGGCGGTGATCACGTATCCGACCGGTACGGAGGTGGCGTTCGGCCGTAACGCCGACGGCAGTTTCAACCCGCCGCCGGGCCGCTATTCGGTGTTCACCACGGTCACCGGCGGCTACTCCCTGGTGGACAAGGACGGCACGACGTACCTGTTCACCCGGCAGGTCGCGGGCACGGCGGGCACCGACGCCGTCTACGCGATCACCTCGATCAAGGACGCGGCCGGGCGTACGTTGACGTTCTCCTATAACGCGTCGGGTCTGGTGGAGACGATCACGTCGGCGTCCGGCCGGGCGTTGCACTTGACGTGGTCGACACCTGTGGGTGCGAGTAAGCCGCATGTGGCGACGGTGTACACCGACCCGGCCACCGCCGGGGATGCGAGCACGGTGGCGACGTGGGTGTACGCGTACAGCGGCGATCAGCTGACCAAGGTGTGCCCGCCGACCGATGCCACCCATTGCACCGTCTACGAATACGGCACCGGATCGCAGTACCCGACGGCGCTGCTCGATGCGGGCCCGCACTCGTATTGGCGGCTGTCGGAGCCGGCGGGTTCGGTGAAGGCGGCCAGTGATGTGCTGGACAACGGCGGCACCGACGCCGCCACGTACAGCAACGTGCAGCTCGGTCAACCTGGTCCGCTGCCGGGATCGGCGGCCACTGCCGCGACCTTCAACGGGACGTCGTCGTATGTGGAGGTGCCGGGCAAGCTGGTCAGCGCGGCCAGCTACCAGTCGGTCAGCATGTGGTTCAAGACGACCACCCCCGATTCGGTGCTGTTCAGCTACCAGAAAGACCCGATCACCGGCGGCACCACGGCCGGCAACTACACGCCCGGGATCTACATCGGCAGCAGCGGCAAACTCCGCGCCGCGTTCTGGACCAACAACGTCAACGCGGGGATCGTCTCGGCGAACCCGGTGACCGACGGCGCCTGGCACCACCTCGTCCTCGCAGCGGCAGGCAACACGCAAACCCTGTACCTGGACGGCCAGGTCGTCGGATCGCGTACCGGCCTGATCACGTTGATCGACGCCTACAGCGCGACCCACGAGTACATCGGGGCCGGGTTCCTCGGCGGTGCCTGGCCTGACCAGTCGCACCAGTCGAGCACCTCCAGCGATGGATTCGCGAACTACTTCACCGGTTCGATCTCCGACGTGGCGTTGTTCGACCGCACCCTGACGGCGGCGGATGTGGCGAGTCTGCGTGGTGCCTCTGCTGCTGCGGCGCATCCGTTGACGAAGATCGTGCGCCCGTCGGGGGCGACGGCGGCGCAGATCACCTATGACCCGGTCAGCGGGATCGTGACGCAGGTGATCGACGAGCACAACGGGACGTGGAAGATCAGCCCGTCGGCGGTGGCCGGTTCGTC
>NZ_JBFBAZ010000273.1:0-3571 GCF_040682475.1 Hamadaea sp. NPDC051192 | reverse complement strand
GACGTCCAGCGTCGGCCCGCCGCACCGGTCGAGAACGCCGCGGTCGCCGGGCCGCAGCCGGTGCCACGCGCCGGTGTCGAGGTGGCGCAGCGAACGCCCGGCCAGGTCGAGCACATGCAACCGGGTGTCGCGCCGCAGCGCTCCACCGTAGAGGGCGAGGGCGGTGATCATCCGAGACACTTCGCTACGGCGGCGGCGAAGCGGCCGTCCGGACACTGCCGGGCGACCTCCATGGCGTCGGCGGCGGTGTCGACGTCGCGCAGCACGGGCAGGTCGACGACGCTCAGCCCGGTGGCCCGCAACCGTCGCAGCGTCCGCTCGCCGGTGTCCGGCCGGGAGGTCGGGATGCCCCGCAGCAGGTCGGCGTGGGCCGGATCGCGCAGGGTCAACGCCCACCAGCCGCCGTCCTCGGCCAGCCCGAGCGCGGCGTCCGCGACCTCGGCCGCCTTCGCCGCCTCGTCCAGCAGGGCCGGCGTCGCCTGCGGCGTGTCCATGCCGATCAACAGCGTCGCCGTTCCGGGCTCGGCGGTACGCGAGAACGCGTGCGCTAGGCGTACGTCGAGGTCACCGGTGCTCTGCGGGACGAGACGCCACTTCGTGCGCGGCCGCAGGGCACCGTCGGCGACCAGCGTCCGCCAGCGTGCCGAGCTGCCGTCGACGGCGTCGAGCGTGTCCTCGATCGCCGCGTACGCCAACGCCGCCGCCTGGTCGGGCGTGCACGGCGGGCAGAGGCGGGTCTTCACCCGGCCCGGCACGGGTTCCTTGGCCAGCACGAGCACCTGCGTCCTCATCCGGCCAGCACCTTGGTCATGTCCCGGACAGTGCGGGCGGTGCCGAGCACGGTACCGGTCACCTTCGACTTCGTGCCCTCGGCGCGCGGGGCGTACGCGACGGGCACCTCGGCGATGCGCCAGCCGGCCCGGGCGGCGGCGACGATCATCTCCAGTGGATAGCCGAACCGCCGGTCCCGCAGACCGAGTCCCAGCAACTCCGTTCGGCGGGCGGCCCGCATCGGACCGAGATCGTGGATGTCGACGTCCAGTTCGCCGCGCAGCCACCAGGCGAGTAGCCGGTTGGCCTGCTGGGCGTGCCACGGCCAGGCGCCGGGGCCGGGCGTACGCCGGCCGAGCATCAGGTCGGCCTGCCCGGCGACGACCGGTTCGACGACCCGTGGGAGGTCGCGCAGGTCGAACGAGCCGTCGGCGTCCACTATGCAGACCACGTCGGCGGTGGCCGCTTCGAGTCCGGCGTGGACGGCCGCGCCGAACCCGCGCTGCGGCACATGGACGACCTCGGCGTCGAACGCGCGGGCCACCGCGACCGAGTCGTCGGTCGATCCGTTGTCCGCCACGATGGCCCGGTAGCCGGTCGGCAGACCGGTCAGCACCAGCGGCAACGCGGCAGATTCATTGAGGCACGGCAATATAATGTCGACCATGAGGGGAACGTACCGTCGAATTACCCCGCATATTCTTAACGACTCCGGCGAAATCCTTACGAACCCGTGACACCTCCCCGGCGCAGCGCTCCGCGGCCCTTAACGTCAGAGGCGTGAAGGTTCTCGTGACCGGCGGGGCCGGGTTCATCGGCCGTTCCGTCGTCGATCTGCTGACCGCGTCCGGACACGACGTCCGCATCTTCGACCGGGCGCTGCCCGGCGGAGCCGACCTCCGCGACCCCGCCGCCGTGGATCGAGCGGTGTCCGGCGTCGACGCCGTCGTCCATCAGGCGGCCATGGTCGGCCTCGGCGTCGACCTGCAGGACCTGCCCGAGTACGCGGGCTGCAACGACCTGGGCACCGCCGTGCTGCTGGCGGCTATGGCCCGGCACGGCGTACGCCGGTTGGTGCTGGCCTCCTCCATGGTGGTCTACGGCGATGGGGCGTACACGTGCCTGGAGCATGGCCCGGTGCGGGCTGGAGTGCGCCACGAGCAGGATCTGAGCGCGGGCCGGTTCGAGCCCACCTGCCCGCAGTGCGGCGCGGGCGTGACGCCGGAGGTGATCGACGAGGACGCGGCGCTCGACCCCCGCAGCGTGTACGCGGCCACGAAGCTGGCTCAGGAGCACCTCGCGGCGGCCTGGGCGCACGCGTCGGGCAGCCGGTGCGCCGCCCTGCGCTACCACAACGTCTACGGTCCGGGAATGCCCCGAGACACCCCGTACGCCGGAGTCGCCGCGTTGTTCCGGTCGGCGCTCGCCGCAGGGCGTGCGCCACAGGTGTTCGAGGACGGCGGCCAGCGCCGCGACTTCGTCCACGTACGCGATGTCGCCGCCGCCAATCTGGCCGCACTGTCCTGGGTGGATGATCCGGAGACCGCGCCGTTCCGGGCCTTCAACATCGCCTCGGGCGCGCCCCGGACGGTCGGCGATCTGGCCGTCGCGTTGGCCGGCGTGATGGCCGGGCCGGATCCGGTCGTCACCGGGCAGTTCCGGGCGGGCGACGTCCGGCACATCGTCGCCTCACCCGCCCGCGCGGGCGCTGAACTCGGCTTCACCGCGGCCGTCCCGTTCGAGGCGGGGATGGCGGAGTTTGCGGCGGCCTGAGCTCCTCGTCCTGGCCGGCACGATCGCGCTGGTCGTGGCGGCGGTCCTCGTCGGACAGCACGTCGACGTCCAGGCCGCCACCGCTCCCCTGTACGCCCTCTGGCACCCCCATGCCGGCCCCGGAACCGTCCCCGCGGTCGCGATCGCAGCGCTGGTGATCTTCGCGCTGCCCACATCCTGGCCGTGGGGTCGCCTCATGGCGGCGTCCTACGCCGCCGCATTCGGCTGGACGCTGAGCCTCGCGCTGGTCGACGGCTGGCACGACGGGGTCGCCACTCGGCTGACCGTCGACGCGGAATACCTCGCCGCGCTCCCCCACGCCGGGGACATCCCCTCGATGATCCGCGAGTACGCCGACCGCGTCCTCGACTTCCAGCCCGATTCGTGGAACACGCAGGCGGCCGGGCATCCGCCCGGGGCATTGCTGGTCTTCGCCGGGCTCGACCGGATCGGGCTGGCAGGCGGCGTACCGGCGGCGTTGGCGTGCGTCGCGGTCGGATCGCTGGCTGCGGTGGCCGTCCCGGCCACGCTCCGCTCGCTGGGCTCCCCCGAGGTCGCCCGCGCCGCCGTGCCGTTCGTCATCCTGTTCCCCGGCGCGGTCTGGGTCGGCGTCTCCGCCGACGGCCTGTTCCTCGGGGTCACGTCGGTCGCGATCGCCCTGCTGGCCACCGGCCGTGCGGTCGGGGCGCTGCTGGCCGGAGTGCTCTTCGGATACGCGGTGTTCCTGTCGTACGGGCTGGTCCTGATGGCCTTCCTCGCCGTGGCGGTCGCCGTCGCCGCCCGGCGCTGGCGACCGCTGCTGTGGGCGTCGGCCGGCGCGGTGCTCCCGGTCGCCGCGTTCGCCGCCGCCGGGTTCTGGTGGTTCGACGGGTACGCCGCCGTCCGCGTGCGCTACTACCAGGGCATCGCCGCTCTGCGTCCGTACTGGTACTGGGTGTGGCCCGCTGTAGTGGTCGCCGTGGACACGCGCGGACGACACCCAGTCTTGTACGCCCGGGGCCAGGTCGCGTACGGGCAGGGCGAAGGG
>NZ_JBFBAZ010000272.1:0-3635 GCF_040682475.1 Hamadaea sp. NPDC051192 | reverse complement strand
ATGGGGTTTACCCCCTCGACACGCCGTCGAGACCACAGTTAACTCCATGATCAACGCGGCGAGGGGGGGAGGGGGCGCGGCGAGGGGGGTGGGGGGGGTGGGGGCGCGGCGAGGGGGTGGGGGAGGGAGGGGAGAAGGCTCCATCAAGCGATTGACGGAGGGGTGGGCGGGCCGCTAGCCTGCGGGGATGCCGGAGGTGAAGGCCAGCCGGGACCGCGTACTCGAGGCCGCGACGCGCTTGTTCGCCGAGCGCGGCTATGACGGCACCAGCACGCGGGAGATCGGCCGGGCGAGTGGACTGAACATCGCCACCGTGGCGTACCACGTGGGCGCCAAGGCGGACCTGTATCGCGAGGTCATGCGGCACGCGTACGAGCTGGAACGCGAAGCGCTCGACAGCGCGATCCGGGACTTGCGCGCGGAGCGGGACCCGGTGCTGGGCGTGCAGGTGCTCGTGCGGCGCTATCTGGACTTCTGCCTGGCCAATCCGCACGTGCCCGCGCTGTGGATGCGGCGGTGGCTCGCGGACGCCGCCGACGTGACCGGCCTGGAGCAGGAGTACGCCTGGCCGCTGATCGACCTGGTTCGAGACGCGATCGGAATCAACGACGACATGACACTCTGGACCGTCATGTGGAGCATCCACGGCTTCGTCCAGGCCGGCGTGCTGGACGCCGACGGCAAGCGGCATGTGCACGATCTCGCCACGGTGGACCGCTACCGGGCGCATCTGGACACTCTCGTAGCGAAGTGGATGGCACCGTGAAGTCAGTGAAGTGGATGGCGCCGTGAAGTCAGTGAAGTGGATGGCGCCGTGAAGTCAGTGAAGTGGATGGCGGCGTGAACAAGGGCCGGCTCGCCGGGTACGGCGTGGGATCGATCGGCACCGGGGTCTTCTCGACCGTTCCGGGGCTGCTCCTGCTGTTCTTCCTGACCGATGTGCTGGCGGTGCCGGCGGCGCTGGCCGGGGTCGTGGTGGTCGCGCCGAAGGCGCTGGACGTGCTGTTCAATCCGATCATCGGGGCGGCCAGCGACCGGGAGGCGGTACGCACCGCCCGCCGCACGAAGCTGTTGCTGACCGGGGCGCTCCTGATGCCGGTGGCGTTCGCGACGATGTTCCTGAGCCCGTCGAGCGGGTACGCCGGCGCGGTCTGGGTGACGCTGGCGTTCATCGGCGCCTCGGTGGCGTTCGCCGCCTTCCAGGTGCCGTACGTCGCGTTGCCCGCCGAGATGTCCGACGAACCCGATACGCGGCTGCGCGTGATGACCTGGCGGATCGTCTTCCTGACCCTGGGCATTCTGATCGCCGGTGGGCTCGCCCCCGCTGTCGTGGACCTCGGTGGCGGCGGCCGTCCCGGGTACGCCCTGATGGGAGCGGTCGTCGGGGCGATCGTCCTCGCGGCCTGCGTGACGGCGACGCTGTCGACGCGGTGGGTGCGGTCGCGGCCGGGCGGCGAGGTGCTGGGCCTGGTGGCGGCGTTCCGGACGGCTCGGGGGAACCGGCCGTTCTTCCTGCTCATGGCGGCCTTCGTGACACAAGCTGTCGGCATCGCGATCATGCTCGCCGCCGTGCCGTACGTGGCGACGTATTGGCTCGGCGACTACAGCCTCACCTCGATCCTGTTCGTCTGCGTCGTCGGCCCGAGCGCGCTCGCCGTACCGGTGTGGTCGGCGCTCGCCAGGCGGTTCGGGCGACTGCGCTGCTTCACCGTGGCCACGGTCGTTTTCACGGTGGCGGCGGCGCTGAACTACCCGCTCGGCCGGGCGTCCGTCACGGCCGGCGTGCTGTCCGCCGCCGCCGTGCTCGGACTCTGCTACGCGGCGTTGCAGGTGCTGCCGCTGGCGATGATGCCGGACGCCATCGTCGCCGACGCGGCGCGTACGGGGCAGGTTCAGGCCGGTGCGTTCACCGGAGCCTGGACCGCGGGGGAGACGGCCGGACTCGCCGTCGGCCCCGGCCTCTACGCCGTGATGCTCGCGGCGGGCGGCTTCCTGTCCTCCACCTTCGACGCGCCGGTCACCCAGCCCGGCTCGGCGAGAACGGCTCTGCTGCTGGGGTTCACCGTTGTACCGGCGCTGCTCATGCTGGCGTCGCTGCCCATCCTGCGTGCCTACGGGCGCGCCCGCACCACGGGAAATTGAACATGTTGCCTGAACACGGCCGGTCCTCGGCCGAGCTGCTGGACGAACTGCGGGAGCTGCGCGCTGCCGACCTGCCCACCCAAGGCGGCCGCACGACGGCGTACGTCTATGACAGCGGCCGTCCCGAGGTCCGCGCGGCCGCGCAGGCGGCGTACCTGGAGATGCTGGAGGTCAACGGGCTCGACCCGACCGCATTCCCCAGCATCGTGCGGCTCGAGCGCGAGGTGGTCGCGGCGGTCGCGAGCCGGCTCGGCGGCGACGCCGCCACCCCCGGGATCTTCACGAGCGGCGGCACGGAGTCGATCATCCTGGCGGTCAAGGCCGCGCGCGACTCGCGTCCCGACGTGGCCGAGCCGGAGATCGTGGTCCCGACCACGGTCCACGCGGCCTTCCACAAAGCCGGTCACTACCTAGGGGTACGCGTAAAGCAGGTCCCGGTCTGGCCGTCCTCCTTCCGGGCTGACGCGGCGGCGACGGCCGACGCGATCACGGAGAACACCGTCCTCGTGGTCGCGTCCGCACCGTCCTACGCGCACGGGGTGATCGATCCCGTCACCGAGATCGCCGCCATCGCACAGGAGCGCGGGATCGCGTGCCACGTCGACGCGTGTGTCGGCGGCTGGCTGCTGCCCTGGCTGGCCGACGCCGGAGCCGACGTCCCGCCGTTCGACCTCAGCGTTCCCGGCGTGACCTCGCTGTCGGTCGACCTCCACAAGTTCGGGTACGCCCCCAAGGGCGCCTCGGTCCTGTTGTTCCGCGACTCGGAGCTGCGGCTGGCGGCGTACTTCGCGTGCGCGGAGTGGCCCGGCTACACCGTGATCAACTCGACGATCCAGAGCAGCAAGGGCACCGGTCCGCTGGCCGGTGCCTGGGCGACCCTGCAGGCCCTGGGCACCTCCGGCTACCGGCAGCTCGGCGCGTCGGCCTTGGCGGCCACTCGCCAGGTTGTCCGCGGCATCGCGGACATTCCGGGCTTGACGGTGCTCGGCTCGCCGGACGCGACCCTGGTGGCGTTCACCGTGGACGACGATCCCGGCCTGGACCTGTTCACGATCGCCGACGAGGCCCGAGCCCGGGGCTTCTTCCTGCAACCCCAGCTCAGCTACGCCGGGATGCCCGCCAGCCTCCACCTGACCCTGACCGGAGTCAGCGCGGAAGGCGTCGACGCGTTGCTGGCGACGCTCGCGATCGCGGTGGAAGCGGCGCGCGCGATCGGGCCGGCGCCGACGGCCGGACTCGCGGAGATGATCGGCGGACTGGACTTCGCCGCGCTGGACGACGCCACGTTCGCGTCGTTGCTGCCGGCCGTGGGGGTCTCCTTCGCCGAGGGCACGCCCCGGATGGCCGCCGTCAACGGGGTGCTCGACGGGCTGCCGCCCGCCGCGCGCGAGGCGTTGCTGACGCGGTTCCTCTCGGCGCTCTACAGCCCCGCCCTCTAGCTGCTGTGCACGGTGACGCTGGGCAAGACCGGCGGGGGTCGGCTGCGTCGCGGG
>NZ_JBFBAZ010000271.1:0-3874 GCF_040682475.1 Hamadaea sp. NPDC051192 | reverse complement strand
GGAACAAGTGAGCGTAGTGCCCGTCGTGCGCCATCAGCTCGGCGTGTGAGCCCTGAACGGTCGGACTTAACACGCATGCGAGCTGACCTTTGGCCGAAGCCAAATCGGGTTCGGAGCTCAGGTTGCGATGTACCCGCATTGGAAGCCGCGTACGCCGAGCGCCTGACTACCATCCCGCCCGGCGGAGGGCGACCCTTCATCTGTCAGGGTGTCGGGCCGTCCCCCGGCTCTGCGCGGCCCGGCCACCGGGGGGGCCGGGCCGCAGTCTCAATCGGACTCGTACGCCAACGTCGTCGTCTCGACCGACATCACCGTTCGCGTCTCGCCATCCGGCGTTGTGGCGGTGACCTGAACCGTCAGCGGAACCGATCCCGCTGGAGGAAGGTCGAAGGTGCCGACCAGCACCCGTCCCCAGCGGTCGCCGTGACCTTCATGATGGGTACGCCGAAGCAGCCCGTCCGGCCCGCCAGCCATCAGCTGATAGCTGTCCTCATCGGCCGGAGCCGGCCCCTCCACCACCACGTGCAGAGCGCGCCCATTCTCGAACGCGACCACTAGCGCGTAGAGCTCCGGAACGGTCTTAGGCCGGTTGCGCGGGTGATACCAGCTACGGCGAAGAATCGTCATCACGTCAGCCTATGAGCCCTACTCGCAGGGGAAGGTATAGACGCTGCTCCAGATGTAGGTCGGCGTGAACAGGAACCCGTTCGCGGTGCCGTAGCCTTTCGCGACCCACCGGTTGCTCGCGGTCCCGAGGCAGGCCAACTGCTTACCGGTGCCCCAGTTCTGCGCCGTCGCGTAGCGAGGCGCGAAGCTGTCCTCCAGGACATACCGCGTGTTGTCACCGGTCCCGACGACGGTGTACAGCCAGCCCTGGAACATCAGGTCAACCGGCTTGTCGCAGTCGCCCCGGACGCCATAGTGGATCACCTTGTTGGTGCCGGAGTACTGCGGCTCGGGACTGAACGTCATCGCGCATGTGAAGCTACTGGCGACGCCGTTGGCCGTCACCGACGCCGACGATGGGCCCGGACCGGGAGCGGGCTTCGCCGTCGCCGGTTGAGCGCTGAGCAAGCCGACCAGCGCGACGACGACCAGCGTGGTCAGACCACGCATGAGTTTGGGGGTGTGCATTCTCGTCTCTCCTCCGTGATGTGGTGCATGGATGGATGTCAGCGCGCCCAGGGCAGCACGCATCCCCCGACGCTTCGCGCGCCGGAAGCCTTCAGATGGAGCTATTCGGCGGCGGTGGCCGGAGCGTCGGTTGAACCGCGCCGACCGCGCCGGGTCGTGCGCGCCGCCGTCTGGCTCTGATTGGCGCGTACCCGTTCCACGATCGCGTTCCGGTATCGAGAAAACGCCATCACTAGGTCGCTCGCGAGCTCCGCGTCTTGCATGGTCGGCTCACCGCCTTCCGACCAGCTGTACGGGAAGAACAGAACCTCCCACACGCCCCCGGCTCGTATGGACACAACAGGCGGCCCTTCCGAGTCCGCCTCGCTGGTGACCTGGACATCGGCTCCTATACGTATCACCAGCTCGGCGGTGCCAAGATCGATATCCGCCATCACAGTTCCCGCAGTCCTGCTAGCACCCTTTCGATGACTGCCAAGTCCGGAGCGACGTTGATCGGGACCGGTTGGAACCTCCAGCGGCGAGCCGAATCGAGATCAGTCCAGTCCGGCAGACCGAGCGCGTGCGGAACCCGCTGCGGCAGCGGTTCGACGCCACTTCGATCGAACATCCACCGGCGTACTGCCTCCGGGTTAGTCCAGTCCGGCGACGCGACCGGGCGTACGTTGATCGCCGATCGTGTCCTGCGCTGGACCACGGCGCGGCGTCGCCGAGGCAACCCTCCGAGATCGACAAGTCCATTGGTCGCGGTTGTCGCGAGCATCTTTTCCGAACGCCTCCTTCCCGCAGCTAGGAAGAGAGGCGCGAATCGCGCGAGGGGATGTAAGCCCGATCACGCCTCCCTATAGGGTGGAGGGCTTACCGGCCCGGAGTCGTCCTTCGCGGACCGGTATGCCCGTCTGCGATCAAAGGTTAGGCGTGATCGTATGTAGCTTTATCAGTAGAACTTATATGGGCTCACATACCCATCCACGAGGCCATCTTGCGAAGATCATCAGCCACCGCCGCCCGCTTGGCCCGAGTGATCATTACGCTTACGGTATTGCGAGCCGCAGGCAAGATCCGCATGTACTGGGGCGCAGCGTCCTTAGCTTTCTGAAGGTGGGCGAGTGCATCGCCCTCCCTACCTGGCAAGTGAGCAAGCGCCCGTGCTGAGTCCAGCCAGTATGTCGATATCCGGTTAGCGTCCCGGAGTGCAGTCGGGTCGACATCCTTGGAGATCTCCACAACCCGGTGAAACTGGCCTAGCTCCAATGCTGTGGCCATCCGCCAAAGATCAACGTTTGTGGGACCGAAGGACATGCTCATGCCGCCCGGGTGGAGAGGCTCCCCGAGCGATCGTGCCACGCTGGCAGCCTCATCGAAATGGCTGTTGAGATCAACCGTTCGCTTCTGGACCGACTCCACGAGCGCCGCCGAAAGATGCAAAGCACCGTATCCACGTCGCGTCAGTTCATCCGATGTGTGTGG
Source organism: Hamadaea sp. NPDC051192 (assembly GCF_040682475.1). Lineage (NCBI taxonomy): Bacteria > Bacillati > Actinomycetota > Actinomycetes > Micromonosporales > Micromonosporaceae > Hamadaea > Hamadaea sp. NPDC051192. Next base: position 1,270 of record NZ_JBFBAZ010000271.1, on the reverse strand, counting down.
CTGAAGCTCCTCATACGTGCGCCGAGCCTCAGCCTCCAGAAGTGCCGGCCGTTCACCCGGCATGCACTTGAGCCGCGTGAACTGGACGGGGCCGAGCAGGCTTAGATCATCCGACTCTCGGACCGCCGCTAACGCCATGTCGGAGGCCCGCCATGCCAAGTCCCTGTAGCCAATGCTTCGTAGTAGAGACGCCGTGGCGTGAAGGATCGCCGCGCGCAAACGGGGACTATGGCCGATCGAGTGCCGAAGCAAATACGGCAGCTCCGGAACTGAATTTGCGAAGTCGCAGCTCAGGCGGAGAGCGTCAATGCGTGCCAATCGTGCCGCCAACTCGTCGCCCGAGCGGGCCTCCGCAGGCCGCTCCATGATCTCCACTTCGAGGAGGGCAAGCCGAACCTCCGGGACCGACGCGACCGCCTCAGCCTTATTGGGGTCAGCCGGATCACCAGGGAAGCCGAGCAGTTCGGCCATGCTGATGTCGAGGGCTTGCGCGATCGCGATCAGAGTTGACCGGCTATCTGGATTCTCGATGCCGTTCTCGACCTGCGAGATGTAGCTCTGTGACAGACCGGCACGGTCGGCAAGTATCTGTTGCGTCATGCCGCCTCGGCGACGTCGCCAATAGCGGATGCGCCTACCGATGTGCTCCTCCGGCATCGCCGACCTCCAAGGGGGTGTGCCGCGCGGTGCTCCAGCCCTTCGAGCGTACCGGCTCGTCGTGACACCTAGGTGTCACGACGAGCGTCACGGCGCTACCATGCACCACGAAAGTGCACGAGACGACATCGCATGAAATCGTACATTGTGCATTTTCCCTGGTCAAATGGGGTCAGGTGGGACGGGTTCAAATCCCGCCGCCACCGCTTCTGGTCACGGCTCGCGTCCTGGTGATGCGGGCCGTGACCCTTTTCATGTCCAGCATATGCGCAGGTCCGGGCATAAAAAGGGCCCCCCGCGTACCCGCTAGAGCTCGCTTATCCTTGCTGCCTTCCGGCCCTGGGGAGGTTCACGAGGTAACGCCACGCGAGGGGCGTGACCACTGTACCCGGTAACCCGGGTGGGACGAACGCCGGGCCTTATGTATCCTTCTCCACGGAGGATTCGCCTAGAGGCCTAGGGCGCACGCTTGGAAAGCGTGTTGGGATAAAACCCTCACGAGTTCGAATCTCGTATCCTCCGCTCGCAGTCCGAGAGCCCGGCGCCGTCACGGCCCCGGGCTCTCGCCCTTGGCCCCGGCCGAGCCCCCCCCCCCCCCCCCGGCCGCGCCGGC
>NZ_JBFBAZ010000270.1:0-3918 GCF_040682475.1 Hamadaea sp. NPDC051192 | reverse complement strand
GCCCCGTTGATCATGGAGTTTCCGGTCACGACACACCGGCGAGACCACAGTTAACTCCATGATCAACGGGGAGAGGGCCTAAGGGCGGGGAGGGGGGCTAGGGGCGGGGAGAGGGGGAGGGGGCGGCGAGCGAGGGGGCGGTAGCCCCCGCAGCGGCCGCCTCCGGAGCGGTAGCGCCGGTAGCGGTAGCGCCGGTAGCGGGAGCGCCGGGAGTGGGGGTGGGGGCAGTGGCGGGGCGGAGGAGGACGGCCAGCACGAGCGCTCCGACCAACGCAGCAGCCATCGTCCACAAAGTAGTAACGTGGAGCGAGTGGACGAACGCGTCGTTGGCGGCCGAGGTGACACCCGGGTCGCCCAGCGATCGGGCGTACTCGGCTGAGACCAGGGCCCGCGAACGCAGCTCGGCGGGAAGTGCGGCGAGCGACGGTGTGACCGACGAGCGGTACACAATGGACATGATGGTGCCGCCGAGCGCGATCCCCAGCACCGCACCGGTTTGGCGTACCGTGTTGCTCACGGCGGAGCCGGCTCCGGCCCGTTCCAGCGGCAGCGTGCCCATCACCGCCGTGGTCACCGGCGCGATGACCATGCCGATCGCGGAACCCTGGATCAGCATCAGCACTTCGAGCACGCCGATCGGCGTGGTCAGCCCGACCAGGCTCCACGATCCCATCGCGAGCCCGGCGACGGTGAGGGCGGTGGCCGTCACCGCTCGCACCGACGTTCGGCGTACCAGTTGATTGGCGAGAGGGGCCGCGATCATGACGCCGACCGCAGCCGGGAGGGCCAGCAGACCCGCTTCCAGCGGGCTGTAGCCGCGCGCGCCTTGCAGGTAGAACGCGGAGTAGAACGAGTTCGCGGTCATGGCGAGGAAGAGCAGGCCGAGACCCGCGGTCCCGCCGCCGAAGACGCGCCGCGCGAGCAGGCGCGGGTCGAAGCTCGGCTGCCGCGCCTTCAGCTCCACGGCCACGAACGCGGCCAGCAGGGCCAGCCCGGCCACCACGGTGCCCCAGACTTCGGGCCGGTCCCAGGCCGCGACTTGTCCCGCTCGAATCAGGCCATACGCCAAGAGCCCGAGCCCGCTCACGGAAAGCGCCAGGCCCGGCAGGTCCAGCGCCCGAGCGGCCGGCGGCTTGAACTCCGGGAGAAGGGCGATGATGCCGAGCAGCGACAGGGCGACGATGGGCAGATTGATCAGGAAGACCGAGCCCCACCAGAAGCGGCTGAGCAGTGCGCCCGACAGCACCGGGCCGATGGCGATGCCGACGCCGGCGGCCGAGGAGAGCAGGGCGAACGCCTGAGCGCGGGCCGCGCCCTGGAAGGTCCAGGTGAGCACGGCCATGGTGGCGGGCATGACGAGGGCACTGCCGGCGCCCATGACCGCGCGGGCCGCGATGAGTTCGCCCGGGCTGCTCGCGTACGCGGCCCAGAGCGAGGAGGCGCCGAAGACGGCCATGCCGACGCCGAGGACGAGCCGATGACCGTAGCGGTCGCCGAGCGCACCGGCGGTGAACATCAGCGTCGCGAAGACGAGGGTGTAGGAGCCGATCGCCCACTGGAGCTGGCCGGGCGAGGCGGCCAGCCCGTGCGTCGGATCGGCCAGAACTTCGAGGGCGTTGCCGAGGATCGTGTTGTCGATCCAGACGAGCAGTTGGGAGCCGACGAGGACGAGCAGGATCAGCCTGCGCTTCGTGGCTGACGGTTCGGTGGTGGACATGGCGCACCCCTGGGTACATTCGACAGGTACCTGACGAATGTGAGCCTGGCAGATTGTCAGGTCCCTGTCAATTGCGTGGGCGTGGAGGATGGTGGCATGGGAACGTTCCTCTCGGAGCCGGGATCGCTGGCCTTCCAGGTCCGCACCGCGTGGCTGGGCCTGCGCGGGGCGCTGAACGCCGAGCTGAAGGCGTACGGGCTCTCCACTCCGCAGTACGCCACGCTCATGATCCTCGAAGCGCACCCGGGATCGTCCAACTCCGATGTCGCCCGCGCCTGTGCGGCGACACGGCAGGCCGCGAACGAGATGCTGATCGCGTTCGAGCGCGACGGGCTCATCGAGCGACGGCCGCACCCCACCGACCGGCGTACGCACCAGCTGTTCCTGACCGACGCGGGCCGGCGGCGGCTGGCCGAGGCCAGGGTCGCCGCCGCTCGATGGGAAGAGGAGATCGAAGCCGGGTTCTCCGCCGAAGAGCGCGCCACCGTACGCAAGTGGCTCGAAGGGGTCTCCGGCGCCTGCGCGCTCTCAGACGAGGGCTAGGTAGTCCTCGACCTCTTCGTAGGTCCGCGCGGTGATCGCGACGTAGCCGTCCGGGCGTACGAGGACGAAGGGCGCTTCGCCGGCCGTCGTCGGGCAGACGCGGACGTCCTCGCGGGGCGCCGTCACCTCCTGCGTCGTGAACAGGGTGAAGTGCGGGCCCCTCATGACGTCGAATCGAGTTGTCGTCGTGCCGTCCGGCCGGTGGATTCTGCCGTTCGGCAGCCGGTCGCCGCCGTGCTCGCCACGCGCCAGCGGGCCACCCTGGTAGGTGAGCATGAGCTGGCTGGTTTCCGCGTCCCGCTTGAACGCCTTGGTGCTGCCGCCCCGGGCCGCCTGGTCGAGCAGGCGCGTACTGAGGCCGAGGATGTGCTCGGCGATCGGCTTGCGCTCGGCCTCATAGGTGTCCAAAAGGGACTCCGAAGCGCCTCCGAGCACCCGGGCCAGCTTCCACCCCAGGTTGTACGCGTCCTGCACGCCCGTGTTGAGGCCCTGCCCGCCGGCGGGGGAGTGCACGTGCGCCGCGTCCCCGGCCAGGAAGACGCGCCCGACCCGGTACCGGTCGACCATGCGGATGTTCACCCGGTACACCGACGACCAGGTGACCTCCTTCAGCACGATGTCCCGGCGGCCGGTGCCCTCGGCGACGATCCGCTGGAAGTTCGCGAACGACAGATCCGGCTCGACGCCGACCGGCAGCGGCGCGGTGAGCTGGAAGGTGTCCGTGTTCGGCAACGGGCACAGGCCGACCTTCAGCTGCCGCTTGAGGAGGTTGACGTAGATGCGCCAGGCGTCGCGCTCCAGCCCCTCGATCCGCACGTCGCCGAGGATCATCCGCTCCTCGTCCCGCGTCTCGCCGACGAAGCCGACGCCGAGGGTCTTGCGGACCACGCTGCGGCCGCCGTCCGCGCCCACGAGATAGCGCGCCCGGACGGTCTCGGTCTCGCCGTTCTCCTTCCGCAGCAGTGCGGTCACGCCGTCGGCGTCCTGCGTGAACTCGGCCAGCTCCACCCCGGACTCGACCCGCCCGCCGTACTCGGCCAGCCGATCACGCAGAACGCGCTCGACCCGCCACTGCGGCTGCATGATCGTCATCGGGTACGGCACGGCTTCGGACGGGTCCTGCTGCTTGTGCATGTGCGCCTTCCAGATCGGCACGCGCCCGGCGTAGATCCGGATCAAGGGGTAGACCTCGCCGGTCGCGAGGATCTCGTCGATCACCCCGAGGTCGTCGAAGACCTCCAGGCTGCGCGGCTGCAACCCCTTGCCCCGCGAACCGGCCCGGTACGCCTGATCGGCGTCCACGCCACGGCCGGCGGTGTCCCGCTCCACGATGCGGACGGCGACACCACGCCGGGCCAGGTCGACGGCGAGGGTGAGCCCGGTCGGCCCGGAGCCGACGATGAGTACGTCCGTTGTCATGCCACGACCTTGACTGGGTCCACTGACATCCCGCTGACACCCCCTGACACCCCACCCCCCACCCGCCCTTCTCCCCACCCCCACCACCCACCCACCCACCGCCCGCCCGCCAACCCTTCTCCCCGTAGATCATGGAGATCACGGTGGTGTCGCCGGTGTGTCTTCACCGGAAACTCCATGCTCACCGAGCGGGGCGAGCGGGGCGAGCGAGGGGGAGGGGGCTCACCGCCGGGGTGGCA
>NZ_JBFBAZ010000269.1:0-4014 GCF_040682475.1 Hamadaea sp. NPDC051192 | reverse complement strand
CCCAACGCCGACCAACCCCGCAGGGTGCGGCCGGCGGCAAGGACGCCCGAGAAGGGCGCTGTTGTACCACCCAACCGGGTTATACAACAGGCTGTCAGGGGATCGCCGAAGTCCGGGAACGGCCTCATCCGCTGGTAATCGCCGGCGGTTCGGTCCCTCGCCACAGGCCACGATTTCGCTGCCCTTGACCGGCGAGCGTCTCGCATCGAGTTGATCATCGGAGCCCCGCCAGTGCCGAAGACCTAAAGCTGCCAGTGGCTTGTTGACAATGGACAAAGCGCGTTACGTTGCGGATCGTGCAGCCACCGATCGCACCACAGCCGAATTCGCAGCAGCGGTCATCGGAGCAGCCATCCTCGAGGCGCGTATCCGGGTTCTCCCTGAAGTGGTGGCATCTCGCGATTGCGGGTGTGTTTGCGCTCTTCCTGCTGTGCTCCTGCGGGATCGGTGCGTACCTGGTTCTATACCGCAGCTCGTCTGGCGAACCCTCGGGTCAACCGCCGGGCAGCGGTGCCTCGGACAAAGCCGCAGGCTGCAGGGAAGCGCTGCTTGGCGGTCCCGGTAGCGACGCTCAAGATGTGTCACCGGAGGAAACCCGTAAGTGGTCGGCTTTCTACCGCGGCGTTGCCGAGAAGGCTACCGACCCGAAGATCCGGGCTGCGATCCTCGCGCTCGCTGATGACTTCGAGCAGGTCGCGCACGCCCAGGAAGTCCATGACACCGATCCGTCATTCGAAAATGCCAAAGCCGAAGCCGACGCCCTGAGAGAGATGCTCGACGCACAAATCGACGTATCGGACCTCTGCATCGCGGCAGGATACGCTTCCTGAGAGCTCGTCGGCCAAGTGATCCCCGGCGGCGCAACAGCCTAGCGAGGCCCCATGAGCACGTCGGCCTGACCTGGCCCCCGCGATCACCCTGTGGTGACTCTTCAGCTTGACCGAAGCAAAGGTCCTGCCCAGCACCCAACGGCCGACATCTCGTCGGCGTTCAGCGGCGACGCTGGGGCGATCCTGCGTCAGTATCCGTTGAGCGACGACGAGAAGCCCTCCCAGGCCTTGGCCGCCGCCCATCCTGGCCACGAGTACGCCACGCGGTGCAGCGCTGATCAGCGAGCTGTTCGCGAAGTATGCGCCCGCGTACGAGTTCGCCGAGAAGCTGCACCCTTTAGTGGGCGTTCAGAGCGGCCGCAGGTTTCAGGGGCCGGTTGGGGACGATCACGCAGACGCCGCGCCGGTAGGTGCGCTCCAGCACCGGTGCCGATGACGATCTGATCGGCACCGGTGACGCCGACGAAATGTGGCCCGGACGGCGTACAACGCGGCATCGCCGTCACCGCGGCCTACGCGGCGCATCGACACCCGCCGTCGACAGGCGCAGGTGCGGACAAAACCCGGACACGTAGAAGCCCCGTGCACCTCCGATGGTCAATAGGCTCCGAGTGCGTTGGTGGACCGAGTTGTGACATCTAGCGTCGCGTTCAAGATCTACGAAAGGAATGCGCTCATGCAACGGCGTAGGTTCACGGGGCTCGTCGCCGTGCTGTCCGCAGCGCTCGTGCTGACCGGCTGCTCGGATGACCCGGCCTCCTCTGGCGCTGACGGATCCAAGGCGAAGCCGTTCCACCTGTTGCTCGACGACAGCTCTGAGCAAAGTATCGACCTGCTTGTCGAGCCCAGCTCGCACTACGGCGGCCAGACGCTGGACGCCGACGGAGGCAAATACCGGCTCAAGGTCATCTCCTACGGCAAGCACAGCTCCGGCGAAGGGCTGGCCATCAAAATGAAGCTACCTCGAGGTGTGCAGAGCGACCCGAGTGTGGCCGTCTCGTTCAGAGAGGAGGTCTCCCGCAGTGGCTACTACACGGGCAACTGGGAAGAGGGCGAGTCCGCTGCCGTGTTCACCAACCTCATGAACAAGCCGTCGGCGGGGGAGACCTGGGTCCTCTGGGTCCGTATCTCGGCGAGCGACCTCGAGCACACCCCCGGGCTTGAGTTCAATGTCTACTTCCGGTTCTGAACTCCCACGACCTGCCCTCGGTGCAAGGCACAGCAGCCCGGACAACGGTCCGGCCCGCGCGATTGTTAGATAGGTTATGAGCGCAGATCTTCTCGGGTGCCCATTCGGTTATCGACATGACGGGTGTAGCGCTATCGCCCGAGGCCGGCGAGGTCGCGCCGTTGCGGGCTACGGTCCTTGATGAGGTGCTCAGCACGCGCCGGCCGGCGGCTGAGCCGGCCGCTAACCTCGATTGTGATTTGGCCAGGTGCTCACATGCCGCGGGGGTGTTCGATAGATATACTCGTGTCCTGTACTTCACCGTGGAAGTCCGCGTGCACATTCTGGACGATCTGGATGGCTTGTCGCCACGGGCGCAAGAGTTCCTGGGCGGCGTCGGCTGGCGTACCCCGGACAGCAAGCCGCGATCGCCGACGGGCTTAAGTTGATACCTGCACAACTCCCGGGCCGGCACGGAATCGGATGGAGGCGCAAGACTCGGCCGAAGTCGCCGGTGAGGAGATCACACGAACGCGAGCAATGCCATCGTGTTTGCGACTCCGACCGATGCGCAAAGGTTCTCCTGCCGCACCGGTTCAGACACCGCCGGGGACGTCGGCAGGCGCTTTCCGCGTGACGTCGACATCAGGACCACAGGGTCACGTCCATCGTGCTGCCTGCCGAACGGCCGTCCTGTTGCGTTTCGGGTTTCCCGATCGCGATGTGCTATGTCCGCGAGCGTGATAAACCGGTAGGAGTGGAACCCATCAGCGCAAGCTCGTGGCAATTCACCGTCGATGATCACGATGAGACACGTGTGATCGCGTTATCCGGCGAGTTCGACGCCGCTAGCGCCGGGCAGTTGCGTCAGATGCTGGCGGTCTATGGGCAGGCTACGCCGCACACCGTGGTCGATCTCCGCGACGTGACGTTTCTGGACTGCTCGATTGTCACCGTGTTACTGCAGACCCGCGCGAGTACGGCCTGCAACGGTCGGTGCATGTCGGTACGGCACCCCACCGGGTCGGCGCGCAGGGTTCTGGCCATGACCGGAGTCCTCCCACTGTTGACCGAGTCCCCGGTCGTGTACGGGACACAACAGCCCCACGATCACCCGCCCGTATCAGGTAGGCGCCGTTGCGCCGCTCGGTCGATGGGGATGCGCGTTTGGGCAAGGTAGGGGGCGAACTGCGCGGCTCGGCCATATCGAAGCCCGGCGGCCGCAACGGCTCCAGGCACGGCCGTGCGTCGACTTCTCGTCCACCTCACGCTGGCCGCCTCGGTCCCGGCACACCCGGCTTTCGAGGTCCGCTAGCTACCGGCTGCAGCCGGTTGCTGGATCATCATGATTCCGGGACCATCGAGGCTCGGTAACGCCGACTCGAAACGTCCGGTCAGGAGCAGCAGCAGGGCCAGCGCGGGCCCGGCCACCTTCGGCCCGCGGCCTTGAGCCCATTCGATGTCTGTTGCTGTCAGGGTGACACCGGTCAGCTTGCGCTGGGCGTGGAACGGCCAGCCCATCGACCACACCCGCCGTAAGGCTGGTCCGAGATCTTCGGCGGGTATCGGGAACTCGCGCCCCAACGGCAGGGCGATGTCCTGCGCGTGCACGATGACGTCGAACAGACAGTCACGGGTGTCCAGCACCCTGGCGGTGCGCGTGGCGTCGGCGTGCGCCCGGATCTGCGAGACGACGACGGCAGGCTCACGTGACCCGCTACGCACCGCGATCAGCGTGTTGATCTTGTTGGGGTTGAATCCGGCGCGCGGCGCGACAGTGAGAAGCTGCCAGGTCGTCAGCGTCGGGATGATCGCCAGATGTCCTGCGACGTCGCGGACCCGCCAGCCTTGGCACAGCGACGGCGCGTTCCACTCGGCCGCGGTCAACGTGTCCAGGAAATCCGCCAGGCGCAGCCGCAGCGTGCGCACCGCCGACCAGTACCGCTCGTCCATCACACACCCCAAGAAGTCCGGTATTAGGGGGGTATTATTACGCTGTTACGCAGTTTTCAAAAA
>NZ_JBFBAZ010000268.1:0-4019 GCF_040682475.1 Hamadaea sp. NPDC051192 | reverse complement strand
GCAGAGCTACATGATCGCGGTGGAGCTGCTGGCGCAGACGTCGCTGCGATCGATCATCGGCAAGAGCGAGCTGGACGACCTGCTGTCCAACCGGGTCGGGTGACCGTGGTCGATCCGAGCCCGGACGCGCTGGCCGCGGCGATCCGCCGGGCGGCCGACGCCAACCTCAGCTCCCGGCTCACCGCCATCCAGGGCGACGCGGACGGGCTGGCCGACCTGATCGAGCCCGGCTCGGCGGACCTGGTGCTCTGCCACGCCGTGCTGGAGGTCGTCGACGATCCGGCGCGGGTCGCCGCCGCGCTCGCGACCACGTTGCGGCCCGGCGGCGCGGCCAGCGTCGTGGTCGCCAACCGGGCGGCCGCCGTGCTGGCCAAGGCCATGTCCGGGCGGATCGCCGAGGCCGAGTCGCTCCTCGCGCCGGGCGCGCTCGACGGCATCCGCCGCCGCTACGACGCCGAGGAGATCGCCGCGGTGCTGTCCGGCGCCGGGCTGGCCGTCGAGCAGATCCATGGGGTACGCGTCCTCGCCGACCTCGTCTCCGGTCCCATCGCCGACGCCGATCCCGAGGCTCTCGTGCAGTTCGAGCTGGCCGCCGCGGCCCGTTCGCCGTACCGGGACATCGCGACGCAGTTGCACGTCCTGGCGCGGGCATGAGCTTTCCGACCTTCGCCGAGGCAGGCGCCGGCGATGCCTACCTGTTCGACGAGATCGCGCCCGACTACGCCGGGGGCTGGCTGGGCGACGTCCTCCCCGGCGCGCTGACGGCGTTGGGCGTACCGGGGCTGGGCGACCCGCTCGGCCTCGCCGGGCGGCTGGCCGGCGTACGCCAGGTCGTGGTGCTGCTGCTCGACGGGCTGGGCTGGCATCAGCTCGCCCTCGGCCGGGAGCAGGCGCCCGCGCTGGCCGCGCTCACCGCCACCGGGCGGCCGATCACCTGCGGCTTCCCGTCGACCACGCCGACCAGCCTGATCAGTCTCGGTACCGGGGCGAAGTCGGGCGAGCACGGCGTACTGGCGTTCACGACGATCGTGCCGGACTCCGACGAGGTCCTCGTCCACATCGCCTGGCGGGACGACCCGGACCCGCTCGTCTGGCAGCCGGTCACGCCGCTGCTCGATCGCGTACGCGCCGGCGGAATGACGACCGCGGTGGTCAACAACCCGGTCTTCGAGGCGACCGGGCTGACCCGGCGCAGTACCGGCAACCTCGGCTACGTCGGCGCGACCGGTGCGGACGAGATGGTCGCGGGCGTCGCCGGCGCGCTGCGCTCCGGAGCCCGCTGCGTGTACGCGTACCTGCCCAACGTGGACAAGGCGGCGCACGAACACGGCGCGGGTTCGCCGGAGTGGCAGCTGGCCATGTCGGATGTGGACAAAGCGGTGGCCCGGCTGCAGGAGGAACTGCCGCCGGACAGCGCCCTGGTCATCACCGCCGACCACGGTCATCTCATCTCGCCGTGGGATCGCCGGATCGACCTGGACTCCGTACCCGAGTTGTCGGCCGGGCTCCGGGCGGTCGCGGGCGAACCCCGCGTCCGGTACCTGCACACCGAACCCGGTGCGCTGCCGGACGTCCTCGCCGCCTGGCGGGACCTCGCCGGCCATGCTGCCTGGATCGGCGTACGCGAGGAGGCCGTCGCGACCGGCTGGTACGGCCCGATACCCCCGGCACACGCGGAGCGGCTCGGCGACATCGTGGTGGTCTGCCGGGAGGACTGGTCGATCCAGGCCAGCGCGCACGAACCGGCCAGCATCCTCCAACTCGTCGGGCTGCATGGAGCGCGGACGCGGGCCGAGATGGAGATTCCGCTGCTCGTCCACTCGACCCTGTAGCGCCGATCCCCTGCATGGCTGACAGCGGTGTCGGACCGGCGCCGTTTGTCGACCTGACGCGTCGGCGCCTGACAGCGGGTGTCAGACCCGGGCGCTAACCTGCGGACATGGGGCGAGAGCGCGGGCGCGAGGAACGGGACTTCGGCCCCGGCGGCGACGACACCGGCTGCTCCATCCTGCACGTCGACATGGACGCGTTCTTCGCCTCAGTGGAGGTGCGGCGGCATCCGGAGTTGCGGGGCAAGCCGGTCGTCGTCGGCGGCACCGGCGGCCGGGGTGTCGTCTCCTCGGCGAGCTACGAGGCTCGGGCTTTCGGCGTACGCAGCGCCATGCCGACCAGCCGGGCGCGGGCGCTCTGCCCGCAGGCGATCTTCATCCAGCCCGACTCCGGGGCGTACGGGGAGGCCTCCCGAGCGGTGATGGCGATCCTGCGTGACGTGACGCCGTTGGTCGAGCAGTTGAGCGTGGACGAGGCGTTCCTCGACGTGGCCGGGGCGCGGCGGCTGCTCGGGCCGCCCGCGCAGATCGCGATCGATCTCCGCGCCCGGGTCGCGCGCGAGTTGCAGCTGCCCTGCTCGGTCGGGATCGCGCCGACGAAGTTCCTGGCCAAGCTCGGCTCGGCCCGCGCCAAGCCGGACGGCCTGCTGCTCATTCCCCGCGCCCGGGTGCTGGAGTTCCTGCATCCGCTGCCGGTCTCGACCCTCTGGGGCGTCGGCGAGCGGTCGGCCGAGCAGTTGCATCGGGTCGGCCTGCGGACGGTCGGCGACGTGGCGCAGGCCCCGATGGGTCTGCTGCGCTCGGCTGTCGGCGACGCGGCCGCCGCCCACCTGCACGAACTCGCGTCGGGCCGGGACCCGCGCCCGGTCACCACCGGCCGGGAGGAGAAGTCGGTCGGTTCGGAGACCACCTACGACATCGACGTGTCCGACCACGAGCGGATCAAGCAGACGATGCTGGCGTTGTCCGGACAGGTCGGCGCGCGCCTGCGGGCCGCCGGCCAAAGCGGACGCACGATCGCGATCAAAGTCCGTTTCGCCGACTTCAAGACGATCAACCGGTCCCGGACCCTGCCGGTCGCCACCGACGTCTCCCAAGAGATCTTCCAGACGGCGTGGACGTTGTTCCGAGCACTCGGGTCGACCGACCGCATCCGGCTCATCGGCGTCCGCGTCGAAGGCCTGGCCGGAGCCGAAGGCGCAGCTAGGCAGCTTGCCCTCGGCGAGCCCGAACGCGGCTGGCGGGAAGCGGAACGTGCCGTCGACGCGGCGGCGAGCCGGTTCGGCCGGGCCGCTGTGAAGCCCGCCAGCCTGCTGAAAGCAGGGGACCGCCGGAGGCAGTCGGACAAACGCGCCGAGCCGGACCGACTCGACCCGCTTTCCGACGGCTTCACCGCCTCGTAGACTTGGGGTACAGCGGCCACCTGGCTGCTGGGAGTCCGTCGACCCCCGCTCGTCGCCTCCGGAGGTGGGAACATCCCACCAACCGGCGCCGGTGTGAGTCGACCCGGGGATCACCGGGGAGGAGTGCCGTGCCGCTCTCCGAGCACGAGCAGCGTCTGTTCGAACAAATCGAACGCTCGCTGGCCGAGGACCCGAAGTTCGCCTCGGCGGTGCGCAGCACCGACCCGCGTTTCCACGCGCGTCGGCGCATGATCATCGCAGGCCTGGTGGTCGCCGCCGGGCTGGCCCTCGTCGTCTGGGGTGCGATCGACGGCAACACCCTGATCGGCGTGGCCGGCTTCGTGGTGATGCTCGCCGCGGCCGCCTTCGCCATCCAATCCCAACGCCGTGCGCACAACCGAGAGCTGCGTGCGGTCGACGGCACCGCCGCCCGACGCGTACGCAGCGGTGGCGGTCGCTCCTCCGGCGGCCTGTTCGGCCGCCTCGAGCAGCGCTGGCGGGATCGGCCCGAAGGCCGCTTCTAGCCCTGTCGCTGCACCGCGTGTGGCCCTCGTCCGGCGGGACGAGGGCTTTCGCGTACCCGCCGGCCCTGGCTGCGCCGGTCGTCCGTCGCGCCCACCGGCCCTCGCTGCGTGTGCTGTCCGTCGCGCCCGCCACCCGCGCTGCGTCCGCCGGCCGCCGCCCGCCACCCGCGCTGCGTCCGCCACCCGCGCTGCGTCCGCCGGCCGCCGCCCGCCACCCGCGCTGCGTCCGCCACCCGCGCTGCGTCCGCCACCCGCGCTGCGTC
>NZ_JBFBAZ010000267.1:0-4037 GCF_040682475.1 Hamadaea sp. NPDC051192 | reverse complement strand
ATCAGCGGCGGGTACGTCGTCAACGACGCCGCCACCGCGTACATCGGCGCTTCGTCCGGCGCCGGGCCCACGACCCTCTTCGCCATCGCGACCTGGACGGCCTCGGCCGACGCCTGCGTCGCGAAGACCGGCGACGCGGCGACCGGGACCTGCGCCCTGACCTACAACCTGTCGCAGACCGTCGTCGCGGGCAACCTCGCGATGAGCCGCGCGGCGGGAACCGGCAACATCGCGCTGTCCGCCGTCACCCTCGACGGCACGGTCCACACCAGCACCGGCGACCTCGCGGTGATCACGGTGGCGGACCATCGCGGCAGCACCTTCGGCTGGAGCCTGGTCGGCACCGTCACCGACTTCACCGGCACCACCGGTGGCACCCTGCCGAAGGCGAACCTGTCCTGGACTCCGGTCTGCACCGCCACCAGCGGCGCGGACAACGCGGTCACCGCCGCGGCCGGCACCGCCGGTCCGGTCGACGCCGCGACGTTGTGCTCGGCTCCGGCCAGCGCGACCGGCACCGGCGGCAGCTTCGACGCTTCCGCGACGCTCGCCCTGACGGTGCCGGCGAACCAGCTGGCCGGCGCCTACACCGCGACGCTCACGCTCACGCTGAGCTGACCGGGAACCGGTGGGGGCGGGCGCTATCCGTCCCCACCGGCCCACCCCATCCCATCATCTGCGGGAGAGGCCCATGCGACGACCGTCCCGGCTCGGCCGTGCGATCGCCGGCGCGCTGCTGGCCGTCCTGGCCGTGCCCATCGTGCCCGCTGCGCCCGCGTACGCCACTGGCAACGGCCGCTGGTCGGTCGCGCCGACGCCGCCCCGGCAGTCGTCCGCCGCGCCCCGGGTCTACTTCTTCCTCGAGTCGCCGCCGGGCCAGACCGTCATCGACTCGGTACGCGTGACCAACCACACCGACAAGCCACTGGCCTTCCAGCTGTATCCGGCCGACGCGTTCAACACCGTCGCCGACGGCGGATTCGGGCTCCTCGCCGCGGACCAGACGCAGCACGGCATCGGTGCCTGGACCCGGCTCTCCGCAGGGACCGTCGTGCTGCCCGCCGGCGGCAGCGCCGACGTCGCGTTCACCGTCACCGTCCCGGCCAACGCGCCCCCCGGCGACCACGTCGGTGGGGTCGTCGCCGCGGAGGCCGTGCCCAGTGGGCGTACCGGGGCCGGTGCGGACGTGGCCGTCCGGCAGGCCGTCGGAGCACGCCTCTACCTGCGGGTCAGTGGCACCGCCGTGCCCGGCCTGGCGGTCTCGGACCTGACAGCGAACCGGCGGGAGCTCGCCTACTCGGTGGCCAACACCGGCAACGTGCATCTCGCTCCCGCGATCGACATCCGCAGCTCGGGGTTGTTCGGGCATGCCGTACGCCACGGCACTCCGGCGCAGCTGGACCTGATCCCCGGCGCCCGGTCCCGGCTGCGCGCGGCGTTGAGCGGGGTGTGGCCCGTCGACGTCGTCACCACGACCGTCACGCTGACCGCCGACGGCGGCGTACGCGGTCAGGCGTCCACGACGACGCTGGTCGGCGTGTGGCCCGCGATCGGCGTCGTGATCGTCCTGGTCGCCGGGACCGGGTGGTTGCTGCATCGGCGCCGCCGCGCCCGGCGTCTGCGACCGCGCAGGCTCGCATGACCGCCCGTCGGACGGCAGCCGTCCTCTGCAGAGCGCTACTCGCGAGCGCCGCCGGTCGGAGGGCAGCCGTCCTCTGCGCAGCGCAACTGGCGAGCGCCGCCCGTCGGACGGCAGCCGTCCTTTGTGGATTTCTGCTGGCGAGTGCCGTCGCGATGAACGTGCCCGCGTACGCGTCGGCGGGGCGAAGCGTCACGCTGAACGTGCCCCGCGCCGCACCCGGCGACGCCGTCCAGGTGACCGGGGCCGGGTGGCCCGCCGGGCAGCTGATCCAGCTCACCACCTGCGGGCAGTTGGCCCTGCCGGGGTCCGCGGCGTGCGACCTGCGGCTGGCGCTCGCGGCGAGCGTACGCCCCGACGGCGGTTTCACCCTCACCATCACCCTCGGCGATCCGCCCCGGCCGTGCCCGTGCGTCGTGCACGTGGCGGCGGTCGGCACCGGGCCGGACATCCACGTCGACGCGCCGATCGAGATCGCCGGGCACGCCGTCGGCCCGCTGCCCACGCCGGCCGCGAATCTGGCCACTGTGGACGTCGTCGAGACGCGGCTCACCGGTGGCGGCAGGCTGTCGGCGTGGTTCGGCGGACCGCAGCACCGCACCCTCGTCTACACCGTACGCAACGGCGGCCCGGAGGCGCTGGTCAACGTGCCGATCACCGTCCAGGTGGGACGCGCCGCCACTCCGGCTGCCGCACCCGACACCGGGCAGTTGAAGCCCGGCGAGACGCGTACGTATCGGGTGCCGGTGACGATCCCGTTCGCTGCGTTCGGCGCGTACCCGGTGACGGTCGAGATCGGCGGAGCCGGTCGGGCGCGGGCGGTGCATCAGGCGTACCCGTGGGGTCTGGTCTTGGTCAATGTCCTGGGCCTGGGCCTGATCGCGGCTGGAGTCATCCGCAGAGTCCGGCGGGTGCGCTCGCGCGGCGCGGGACCGCAGCTGGCGCTGGCCGACGACGTGCTGTTGCCCGCGGTCGTGCGCGTGCCGGAGCTGCGCGCCTACCTGGTGTTCGACGACGCGCCCGGCAGCCGCCGCCTGCGCCGGCTCGCCGGTGGCCGGGTGGCCGCGTTCGACCTGCGTGACCTGCTGGTGCGGCGGCAGGCCGAGCCGACCGCGGTCGTGGATCTCGACGCCCTCGACGCCTACCTCGCGGCCCGATCGGAAGGATGACGATGGACCGATCCCTTGTGCTGCGCACCATCGCCGCCGGCGCCGCGGTGGCCCTCGCGTTCACCGGGTGTTCCGCCGTCATGCCCGGCGCACTGGACCAGCGGGGTGGCGGGGTGAGCGTGCCGGGCGTCACCGCCGACACGGTCACGGTCGTCTTCGTCGGCGTCGACCTCGGCGCGACCAGCCAGCTCACCGGCTTCACCACCGCGCCGGCCGGCGATCCGGCCAAGCAGGTCGAGGCGCTGGCTGACCACGTCAACGCCCATGGCGGCATCGCAGGCCGCAAGCTGAAGGCGGTCTTTCGCTCCTATGAGGCCAGTGACGACTCCCCGGCCGCCGAGGAGCGACTGTGCAATCAGGTCACCCAGGACGATCGTGCGTTCGCCGTCGTGCTCACCGGGCAGCTGCAGGCCAACGCCCGGCCCTGTTACGCGCGCCGCAACACCCTGGTCCTGGACGCCACGCTGATCGCGACCGACACCAAGACCTATCGCGAGCTGTCGCCCTACCTCTGGTCGGCCAGCTTCCCCGGCTACGACGAGTTCGTCCAGGCGTTGGTGCGCACCCTGGCCGGTGAGCGCTTCTTCGACGGCGTCCAGACGGTGGGCGTCGTCGCCGCCGACGCCCCCATCAACCGATCCGTTTACGACGCACTGGCCAAGCCACAGCTGGCGGCACTGGGCGTCACGCCGACGGTGTCCTGGATCGACACCACCGATCTGGGCACCCTCAACGCGGGCCTCAATCAGGCGGCCGTCGACTTCCGCAGCAAGGGCATCCAGCGGGTGATGTTCCTGGGCGGCGCGCGGCTCGCGGCGTTCTTCCTGACCGCCGCCGCGGCGCAGGACTTCACCGCCCGCTACGCGGTGTCCAGCTTCGACAATCCGTCGTTCCTGGTGAACAACCCCGCGACGATCCCGGCCGCGGCGTTGCGCGGCATGGTCGGCGTCGGGTTCAACCCGAGCCAGGACGTGCCCGACCGCCAGTACCCGTTCCCGTCCACCCAGGCGGAGAAGGACTGCGTCGGCATCTTCGCCGCCGCCGGGCAGTCGTTCGCCACCCGGGAGAACGCCCGGGTCGCGTTGCCGTACTGCGACGCCGTCACGCTGCTCGCCGCGGCCACGCGCGACCTCGGCCCCGGGCTCAGCGCCGCCGCCTTCACCCAGGCCGCGCAGGCGCTCGGCACGTCGTTCGCCCCGGCGGCCGGGTTCAGCGGCCGGCTCGACGGC
>NZ_JBFBAZ010000266.1:0-4105 GCF_040682475.1 Hamadaea sp. NPDC051192 | reverse complement strand
GACCGCCACGGCCAGCAGCAGCCGCAGCTCGTGGTAGCCGGTCAGGCCGACGTCGCGGCAGAACCGGGTCACCGTCGTGGCCGAGGTGCCGGCTCGCCGGGCCAGCTCGGAGATGCTGGCCCGGGCGATCTCCGACGGCTGCTCGATGACGAGCCGGCCGACCGCCTGCTCGGAGTCGGGCAGCGAGGGCAGCAGGCCCCGGAGGCGGGCCAGCAGGGAGTCGGCGTCGATCGCCGGGGTGTCGCGCAGCGCACCCGAACCGGAGGCGGCCGCGCCGGAGGAAACAGTCGTCATGGGCACATCATCCGTCACTTCATCTGACCGGCGGTGAGTCCGGCCTGGATTTGCCGTTGGAACACGGCGTACACGACGAGGACGGGCAGCATGGCCAGGGTCAGCCCGGCGAACAGCCGGGAGTAGTCGCCCCGATAGCCCTCGCTGACCGCCAACGCGGCCAGTCCCTGTGCCAGGACGTACTTGTTCTCGTCCTTCAGCAGGACGACGGGCAGCAGGTACTGGTTCCAGTGGGCGAGGAAGTTGAAGATGCCGACGCTGATCAGGCCGGGCTTGGCCATCGGCAGCATCACCCGGAAGAACAGCCGGAACGGTCCGCAGCCGTCGATCAGGGCCGCTTCGCTGACCGCGGTGGGCAGCGTACGGAAGAACGCGGTGAGGAAGAAGACCGTGAACGGCAGCGAGTACGCCGTGTACACCAGCATCAGGCCGGGCAGCGTGTTGAGCATTCCCGCGTCGCGGACGACGAAGAACAGCGGCACGAAGGCGAGCACGACCGGGAACATCATGCCGCCGACGAAGGCGAAGTAGACGATCCGGTTGCCCCAGAACTGATACCGGGCCAGGGCGTACGCCGCGGTCGCGCCGAGCAGCATGGTCAGTGTCAGCGAGCCGATCAGCACGATGCCGGTGTTGAGGAAGTACTGGCCGATGTGGCCGTGCGTCCAGGCGCGGCTGAAGTTGTCCCAGCGCAGCGATCCCGGCAGCCCCCACGGGTCGGACAGGATCTCGTTGTCGCTCTTGAACGCGCTCAGCACCGCCCACAGCAGCGGCAGCGCGGTGAGCAGACCCCAGACGAGCAGGAACGCGTGGGAGAAGACGTTGAGGGTGCCGTCGATCAGGCTCTTGCCGCCGGAGCGGGTAGCCGGGGCTCGCCGGGTGGTCGCGGCCTCGGTCGCCGGGTCGGCCGAAGTCAGAGTGCTCACGACAGCTCGATCCTCTCGCGGCGGGTCAGTCGCAGCGCGACGACGGTGATGGTGAGGGTCAGGAAGAACATGACCACGCCGATGGCCGAGCCGTAGCCGAACTGCGAGTCCCCGAAGGACACGTCGTACACGCGCTCGCCGATGACGTCGGTGGAGAAGCTGGGCCCGCCCCGGGTCATGATCTGGACCAGGGCGAACGAGTCCATCGCGATGATGGCCAGGTACACCCAGGCGACCTGGATGGTGTCCCACAGCAGCGGGACGGTGATCTTGAACATGGTGGCGAACCGGCTGGCTCCGTCGAGCGCGGCGGCCTCGTAGATGTCCTTGGGCACCGACTGCATCGCCGCGCCGAACAGCACCACGTAGAAGCCGACGTTCGACCAGACCATGACGGCCACGACCGCCCCCAGCGCCACGTCGGGGTCGCCGAGCCAGATCTGCGCCAGGCCGTCCAGGCCGATCGCCCGCAGTCCCGCGTTGAGCAGGCCCGACCGGGGGTTGTAGACCTCGGTCCACAGCACGCCGATGACGGCGACCGACAGCATCTGGGGCGCGAAGTAGATCAGCTTGTAGACCGACGCGCCCCACACGCCGGTGATCCGGCCGCTGCGCCCGCCGACGTTGAGCATCGTGGCCAGGAACAGCCCGAGCAGGATCGTCACGACGGGCAGCAGCAGGAGCAGCCACAGGTTGTGCAGCAGCGCGTTCCAGATGTGCTCGTCGTTCCACAGTCGCTTGAAGTTGTCGAGCCCGACGACGTTGTAGTTCCGTGAGAGCCCGTGCCAGTCCGTCGTGGAGATGACGAAGGTCTGCGCGTACGGGGAGATCACGAAGTACGCGTACAGCGCCAACGGGGGCAGCAGGAAGGTCGCCAGTAGCGGCCATTTCCCGTGCTTCACAGTGTCACCTCCCAAAGGGGGAGCCCACGCCGGGCTCCCCCTCCGTCTAGCCGGATCACGCGGTGCGCTTGTACTTCTTGAAGGAGCTGTCGGCGGCGATCTCGTCGGCGCCCTTCTGACAGGCCTTGAGGAACTCGTCCGGGGTGGTACGCCCGGAGAAGAAGTCGCCGCACGCGGCGTCGACCAGGTTGCGCTCCAGCTTGCGGTAGTACACGGGGTACACCCAGTTGAAGCCGTTGGTGCCGGACGCCTTGAGCGCGTCGACGACCGAGGACAGGCCCGGCGGCAGGCTGACGCCGTCGGCGGAGCCGGCGACGATGGTCAGGCTGGACACCTTCGTGGTGAAGTCCTTGGCGCCCTTCATCGACAGCATGTGCCGCATGAGCTCCAGGCCGCCGCGCTCGTTCTTGGCCTTGGCGGGCACGATGAACGGCTCGCCGGCGGTGCCGCGGATGGCCTCGAACGGCAGCTTGTCGCCGGCGCCGAGGCTGGCCGTCGGGGCGACCGACATGTTGAAGCCGGCCGGGGTGACGTCCTTCTGCTCGCTTTCGAGCCAGGAGCCGTTCGGGATGAACGCGGCCTTGTACTTGCACCACTCGGCCTGCGACTGCTTGTGGTCCAGGCCCGGGCTGCCTTCGAGGATGTACTTGTCCTTGACGACCTGGTACCAGGCGTCGGCCGCGGTCTTCATCGCGTCCGAGGTCCACGCGTTCGGCTCGAGGTTGTCGATGGCCAGCGCGACGGAGTTGCCGCCGAGCTTGATGGCCGTCGACAGCACCGCCCAGCTGAAGTAGCGCGGGTGCTTGCCGGCGTACGTCCACGGCGCGATGCCGGCGGCCTTGATGGTCTTGCACAGCGCGATGTGCTCGTCCCAGGTCTTCGGGTACGCCCAGCCCTTGTCGGTGAACAGCTTCCGGGAGTACCAGATGCCGTAGACGCTGTAGGCGTAGTTGAGCGCGTACACGCCCTCGCCGAAGGTGCCGGACGCGATCGCGCCGGGCAGCAGGGTGTCGCGGACCTTCTTGCCCGGCACGTCGAGGCTGGGCGCGTCGAGCAGCGGGGTCAGGTCGGCGAGCTGGTTCTGCGCGACGAGGTCGCCCAGCGGGATCTGGCCGGCGCCCGAGTCGTTGATGAAGTCCGGCGGCGTGCCGTCGACGAACCGCGGCTGGAGCGTCTTGTTGATCTCCACGACCGCGGAGTGCTTGACCTCCGCCTTCGGGTAGGTCTCCTTGTACATCGCCTCGTGCGCCTTGGCGTAGTCCTCGCCGAAGCCGCCGTTGAAGATGACGACCTCGAGCGGGGCGTCCTCCTTGACACCGAGCGGGTTCTTGTCGCTCTTGGTGCCCTCGTACTTGTCGGACTTGGACTCGGGCTCGTCGTCACCGAGCGCGCAGCCCGAGAGCAGGCCCGCCGATCCGGCGGCCGCAGCCACGCCGGCGCCGGCGCGCAGCACCGTGCGACGGGTCAGATCCTGTGCAGACATTCGGGTGTCCCTCTTCGTTGATGGGAGGTCTGTGGGGATGGGAGATCTAGGGGTGGTGCCTCGTGTGCGGTGCGAGTGGTGAGACTGTGCCGGGTCGCCGTTGCCGTTGTCAAGGTTTAACCGTCACCTTTGTTGGATCGTTAAGAAATCACCGTGACGGTGGCGGGCCGTGTATCGTCCCCGGCGTGCTCACCATCGGCCTCGACGTCGGCGGCACCGGCGCTCGCGCCGCCCTCGCGCGCGACGGCGTCATTATCGCCACGACCAGCACAGATCGACCAACCCGTATCGGCTCCGGTGGGGTGGACGCGGCCAACGCGGTCGCGGTCCTGACGCCCCTAGTCCGTGAATTGGTCACTGACCGCCCGGCCCCGATCGACGCGGTCGGCGCCGGCCTCACCGGCTTCGCGTTGCTCGGTGACGAGCTACGGGTACGCCTGCCGCAAGCACTGGCCGAGGCGGCCGAAACACCCGTCGTGGTGCTCTGCTCCGACATGCTC
>NZ_JBFBAZ010000265.1:0-4177 GCF_040682475.1 Hamadaea sp. NPDC051192 | reverse complement strand
GCTCTAACTACCCTTCCTCCCCCCCCGCCGCCTCTACATCTCCGCGGGGCGGGGTCTCTGGGCGGCGTTTGCGACGCCGGCCACAAGCCGCTTCGGGGTGGGCGGCCAGCGGGGGGGGGCCACCCCCGCTACCGCAGCCTTCTGTTGGTCTGGTGTGCGTCCGGTGTCAGGGCCGGATTCAACAAGCTCCTCACTTCTATGTCGGCTCGGAGCGGCGTCGGATCCGGGTAAAGGCATCGATCGCCGTGTCGTCTGCGTCCGGCAGCGTATGGAGATATCGTGCGGTCGTGTTGATGCTCCCGTGGCCGAGCCTCTCCTTGACGACCTGAAGATCGGCGCCACCGGCCAGCAGCCACGACGCGTGCGCGTGCCGGAGCCCATGCATCTTGATGTCGACGTCGATCGCCGACCTTGCGAGCGCGGGCTTGAGGATCGAGTCGCGGAACCATCGGCGGGGGATATGGCCGTCTGTCTCCCAGCGCCGTCCCCGGCGAGGGTCGTCCTTGCCCTCCGCTCGGCGATTCGCGCGGTAGACAGCGTAGGCGCGTCGGCAGTACGCACAACGACACTTCGCCGCGTTGTACGCGGTCATCGTTCCGTGCCGATACTGCCGCCCGGCCGCGTTGGGCTCGGTGAGCCCGATCCGATCGTCGTCGAGGTCGAGTTCGTCCGGCATACGGCTCGCGGGCGGCTCGTACGCAAACAACAGATCGCCGTCTCCGAGCCGCTGCTCCTCGATGAAGGCGCGAAGCTTCACGATCATCTGTGCGCTGAGCTTCAGCCGTCGGTACTCGCCGTCCTTCGGGTACTCCTTGACCAGGAACCGCTTACCTTCGGGATGGAATCGTGGCGTGATCTCGACGCACCCTCGACTGACGGTGATGATGCGCGTTCCGAGGTCAATGTCCTTGGGGCGCAGCTCGGACAGCTCGCTCCAGCGCATGCCGCTCTCGATCGCGGTCTCGACAATGAGCCGGGATACCTCGTCCGGCAGATGGAGGTAGAAGGTGTCGAACTCCTCCGGGGTGACGATGCGTAGGGGCTTCTGGGGAACCGTAGGCGTCTTGACCCCCTTGCAGGGATGGAGAACCGTCACCTGGTCGTTGAGCGCAGTAGTGAAGATGGCGCTGAGGATGGTCTTGTTCAGCCGGAGTGTTCCTGGCGACATCCCGTCGCTGGTCATCTCACGGACCCATTCGCGGACCTGCGACGGCAAGATGTCGATCATTCGCATCGGTCCGAACGTGTCCATGATGTGGGCGTAGATCGAGTAGGTGTAGCCCTCGCGGGTGGTGGCCTCGATGACGTGGTTCGGCAGCCACTGCTCCTCGACGTATCGCTGGAACGTCTGCCGTCCGCGGACTGGGTCGCCGGCCTTGCCTTCGGCAACCTTCGCCTCCGCGCGCTGCCACGCCTTGTCGGCCTTCTTCTCGCTCGAGAAGGTCCCCGCAGAGCGGCGCTTGCCACGGATGTCCTCGTAGTAGGCGGTGTAGCGCGGCTTGCAGTCCTTGCCGATCCGCTTTCGTGACTGTCCCATCGGTGCCTCCCCAAGCTCTGCGCTTGACCCTCGTTTGACCCTTAACCTCGCACCATCGGGCGGCATGGCCCGGCACGAGGAGTCATGATCAGAAGTGCTGTGACCTGGGACAATAGCGGAGATCGGGGAAAGGTGAAAGTGGCTCTTGAACACCTCGACGCGACTGGGGGTCAAGGGGTCGTCGGTTCGAATCCGGCCAGCCCGACCCAGCAACATCAGGCCGGTGACGCCCATTCGGGCAGGTCACCGGCCTTGATCATCTCTGTTCTTCGTGACCTCCGTGGGCCCCTCCTTGATTCTTTGCGGACCAGTACTGGCCGCGTGACTGCGGAGGTCGGTCGGTGAGTCCGAATTGCATCGAGCGGCAAGATGATGCTGTGACCGTGGCGGGCGTCTCGCGCTCGGACCGGAACGGTGGGGCCGCTTAGTGCAGCACTCGGCCAGCCACCTCGAAGTAGTTACCTGAGGATGATCATTAAGGTGGGTTCTAGCCGGAAGTATGGTCGACCATACGTGGCAGAATCCGAACCTCATTGCCAGCGGCCAGGGAATGATCCGGGTGGGCGGTCATTTGTCGCCGGGCTGGTGGACAGCAGAGCTCCGGATTGACGGTCACGAAGATCGGTGGATGACGCCCGATATGTAGGCGGTCCCCGCGTCGTTGCACTGATTGGTGAAGATCAGCTTCTGCAGCGTCGGGGGACCTGTGACCAAGTCTGACAGGGAAATCGTGGAGATTCTGGAAGCGTTCGATCTGACTCGCTGTGCGCATTCTGCGGCGCAGCTGGTCGGGGTCGATGAGAAGACTGTCGCCAGGTATGTGGCGATCCGGGATGAGGGTGGTGACCCATTCTCGCGTTCGCGGCGGGCGCGGTTGACCGACCCGTTCCTGGACAAGATCGAGGAGTTGGTGGAGAAGTCTCAGGCGCGGATCCGGGCGGATGTGGTGCATCAGCGGCTGGTCGCGATGGGGTTCGGTGGCAATGAGCGTTCGACTCGGCGTGCGGTCGCGGAGGCGAAGGCGGCGTGGAAGGCGGGCCGGCGGCGCGCGTATCGGCCGTGGACGCCGGAGCCGGGGATGTGGATCCAGTTCGACTGGGGTTCCGGGCCGGTGATCGGCGGCCGCCGGACGAGCTTGTTCTGCGCGTGGTTGTCGTGGTCACGGTTCCGGGTGGTGCTGCCGGTCTGGGACCAGACCCTGCCGACTTTGGTGGCGTGTCTGGACGCGGCGCTGCGACGGATCGGTGGCGCACCAACGTATGTGCTCACCGACAACGCCAGGACGGTGACGGTTGAGCATGTTGCCGGGGTGGCGATCCGGCATCCGGAGATCGTGGCCGCGGGCCGACACTATGGGTGCAAGGTCGAGACGTGTGAACCGTTCGACCCGGAGTCCAAAGGCGGCGTCGAGGCGACGGTGAAGATCGCCAAAGCGGACCTGGTGCCGACATCGGCGAACCTCGCCCCGGCCTACGGGTCGTTCGCGGAGTTGGCCGACGCCTGCTTTGACTGGTGCGAGCGGGTCAACAACCGTGTTCATCGGGAGACCAAGGCGATCCCGGCGGTCCGCCTCGCAGCAGAACGCCACCATCTGCATGCGTTGCCGGCCGAGCCTCACGCGGTGGCGTTGGGTGAGGAACGCCTGGTCAACGATGATCAGACGGTGTCGTTCGGATCGGTGCGATATTCGACGCCGCCGGGACATGTCGGGGCGAAGGTATGGTGCCGGGTCGCCGGCGACGAACTCGTGGTCGTCGGGCGGACAGCGTCCGGGCTGGCCGAGATCGCCCGGCACCGGTTGTCCACGCCGGGCAACCCGTCGATCGTCGACGCCCACTACCCGAACCACCCCGGCGGGAACCTGCCTCGCCCACCGCGTCCGCGACCACGCACCGCCGACGAAGTCGCGTTCCTGGACCTGGGCGAAGGCGCCCACCGGTGGCTCATCGAAGCCGGCGCCGCAGGCGCGGTCCGGGTCCGCGCGAAAATGCGCAAAGCCGTCGAGCTGGCTGCGGCCCTAGACGCCCAGCAGGTCGATCACGCACTCGGACTGGCAGCGATCGCCGGCCGGTTCGGCGACGGCGATCTGGTGTCCATCCTGGATCATCTGGCCACCGCCGGAGCTCCCACCGACGTGGTGTTCGTCGATGAGAACCATTCCGTCCAGCCAGGCACCAGCCCGTGGGAAAGGTTCGGCGCATGACCCGCCCCTCGGCACCGCCGATCCCCGAAGACCTCGAACGGATCCTGCGCCGAATGCGGCTGCCCTATCTGCGCAAAGCCGCACCGGATGTGCTGGCCACCGCCCGGGCGCAACGCTGGGACCCCGCCGAAGTCTTGCGGGTCCTGCTCAACGAGGAAGTCACCGGCCGTGACTCCGCCACCCGGCGGATGCGCCGCAAGACCGCGAACTTTCCCAGCGGCAAAACACTGGCGTCCTGGCGACCAGAGGAATCTTCGATCCCCGAAGCCACCCAGAACGCGTTGACCACCCTGGAATGGGTCGGCCGGCACGAGAACCTCGTCGTGTCAGGCCCGTCCGGGACTGTCCGCGTACGGCCTGACGTGACGGTGTGTGTACGGGCTCACGTGTAGGTCGGTCTCCGGTGGTGTGGCCGGGAGAGTGGGTCACCCTTCGGA
>NZ_JBFBAZ010000264.1:0-4190 GCF_040682475.1 Hamadaea sp. NPDC051192 | reverse complement strand
GCTCCCCTCCCCTCCGCCCCCGCTCTCCCCGTTGATCATGGAGTTTCCGGTGTCGACACACCGGCGAGACCACGGTTAACTCCATGATCAACGCGGAAAAGGGGTGGGGGGTGGGGAGGGGTGGGTGGGGGGTGGAAGTGGGGGTTAGTAGACCTCGATTTCGTAGATGCGGGCTGCGGTGTTGGTGTCTTGGGCCGGCGTCTGGACGGTGATCCGGACATACCTCGCCGACACCGGGGTGATCGGATGCGTGCTCACGTTGGCGGTGTTGCCGGTGACGGTCGCCCGCGTGGTCCAGGTCGTCCCGTCGGTCGACGTCTGGATCGTGAAGTCACGCGTGTTCCACGTCGCCGACTCCCCGCCCGCGCCCGCGTGCCGCAGCGTCAACGACGAGACGGTCTGGGCCGAGCCCAGGTCCACCTGCCACCACTTGCTGCTGCCCAGCGAGCACCACTTGTCGCTGTTCCCGCCGGTCCACGAACCGTTGACGGCCTTCTCCGGCCCCTCTGTCGTGGCACACGACGAATCGGCGGTCGCGGCCTTGCCGAGGGCTAGGTTGACCGGTCCGCCACTTCCGGCGTACACCTCGAATTCTGCGATGCGCGCAGCGGCATTGCCGTTGTTCGTGGGCGTGGTGATGTCGAGCCGCACGTATCGCGCGGAAACGGTGCCGATCGGGTGGTAGGTGCGGCTGGAGCGGTTGAGCGAGACCGCGACCCGCTGGGTCCAGGTGCTGTTGTCGATGCTGGTCGAGATGGTGAACGCGCCGGTGTTCCAGCCGGTGTTCTCGCCGCCGAGACCGGCGTGCTTGACCACGAACGCGCCGACGTTCTGCGCGGACCCCAGGTCGACCTGGAGCGTCTTCGTGCCGCTCACGCTGGAGCACCACTTGCTCGCCGCCGAGAGCTGCCCGTCGAACGCCTTGTCTGCGGTCTCGGTGGCATTGCAGCTGGTCGAACCGCTCGCGGCCTTGCCCTGGGCCAGGTTCGTGCCCAGGCTCGGCGCCGCGGCGGGCGGGGTCCAGCCGTCGTTGAAGCTCGGGGGCACGTCACCCGCACCGGTGCCCCAGCTACTCGCACTGCTTCCCATCGTGTACGCGAGCGTGGCGCCGCTCGCGAGGTCCGGGTAGCGCAGGTAGTTCCGGGTCTGGGCGGTGCCGTTGCGACTGAAGCTCTGCACGTACGGCGAGCCCTGACCCGCTCCGGTGGCGTTGATCTGGATGTCGCCGGTCGGCCGGTCGATGAGGATCGACGGGAACAGCGGCCCGTGCAACGCCAGCGTGTCCGCACCCGGCGTCGCCGGGTACATGCCGAGCGCGCCCCACACGTACCAGGCGGAGGTGGCCCCGAGGTCCTCGTTGCCGGGCAGCCCGCCCGCGCCGGTGGTGTACGACTCGTTCATCACGCGGCGGACGACCGACGAGGTGCCGGCCGGCCACTGCGCCCAGTTGTACGCCCACGGCACACCATGCTCAGGCTCGTTGCCGATGTAGAAGTACGGCTGCGTCAGCCCGCCGTTGAGCTGGGTGAAGTGGTGGTCGAGCCGCTGCCGCGCGGTATGCGGCCCGCCCATGAGGTTGATCAGGCTGCCGAAGTTGTAGGTGACCATCCAGGTGTACTGCGAGGCGTTGCCCTCGGTGTAGTTGCTGCTGCTGGCCGGGTCGAGCGGCCAGGTCCAGGTGCCGTCGGGATCGCGCCGCTGGACGTAGCCGGACTCGGTGGAGAACACGTTGGCCCACCACTGCGCCCGTGCGATGTAGGTGTTGTAGAGGCTGGTGTTGCCCTGCCGCTGGGCGAACTGCGCCACGGCGAAGTCCGACGCGGAGTACTCCAGGGAGTCGGAGGAGTCCTCGTCGATGAAGTGCTGGCTGGCGTACTCCGACTGGCGTCCGCGAATGGCGCCGCCCTGGATGGTGCCGCCGTTGGAGCTGCTGTTCATCAGGGTCAGCGCGGCCGCGGTGTCGAAGTTCGTCACGCCGAACGCGTTCAGGCTGGAGACGATCACCGGCCCCGGATCGCCGGTCATGACGAAGTGCTCGTTGCTGTTGTGCGACCACTTCGGAATGAGCCCGCCCTGCTGGCCGTCGATCACCATCGAGTTGGCGATGTCGGCCGCCTCGCCCGGCGCTATCAGCGCCACCAACGCGGCCCACGACCGGTAGATGTCCCAGCCCGAGTAGTTCTGGTAGATCGTCCGGCTGGAGGTGTGCACCGCCTGGTCGAACCCGCGGTACTGCCCGTTGACGTCGCTGGCGATGTTCGGGTTGATCAGCACGTGGTAGAGGGCGGTGTAGAACTTCTGCAGGTCGGTCGCGCTGCCGCCGGTCGCCTGCACCCGGTTCAGGATCGTGTTCCACTCGGTGTCGGCGTTGGCGCGTACGGTGTCGAAGGCGAAGCCGCTCTGCTCCGCGGTCAAGTTGGCCTGCGCGTTGGCGACGCTGACGAAGGAGATGCCGATCTTGAAGTTCACGGCGGCGTTCGTACTCGTGTCGAAGGTGACGTAGCCACCCGAGTTGGTGCCGCTCGTGCTGGTGGAGCCCGCACTCACCGTCCCGCCCAGCCAGGTGCCCACCGCCGTGGGCGTACGGTCGAACTGGCCGTAGTAGTAGATCTGGTAGGTCTTCGACGAGCCGCAGAAGCCGCCGCCGGTGACCGAACCGCTCACGGTCGCGCCGCTGATCGAGATCGACCCGCTGCGGCTGCCGGTCGCGCTCTTGCTCGTGTTCAGCAGTACGCGCGCCGACGTCGTGGCCGGATAGGTGAGCCGCATGAGCGCCGTACGCTTCGTCGCGGACAGCTCGACCTGCGTGTTCCCGTAGGTGGACAGCACCGACTTGTAGTAGCCGGCCTGCGCGACCTCACTACCCTTGACCTGAGTCGCCTGGTACGCCGTCCAGTTGGTCCCCGGCGACGAGCCGATCGCGCCGGTGATCGGGAGAATCCCGATGTCCTCGTTGTTCGAGCAGCCCGCCCCGTTGAAATGGGTCAGGGCGTACTCCTGGATCTGGGTGTCGGAGAACCGGTAGCCGGAAGGGGACGCGGTCGGCGTGTCCGGGCTGAACTGCACCATCCCGAACGGGGCCACCGGGCCGGGGACCGTACTGCCACCCGCGCCGCCGGGGACGGGGTTGGGCGAGTTGCTGTCGTCGGTCCCGATGAACGGGTTGACGTACTGCGTGAGGTTGAGGACGGCCGCGTGCGCCGACGTCGGCGCGTACGCGACACCGGCCGCGATGACGAGGAAAGCTGTGAACGCACGCCCGAGCCGTGGGAGAGGTCCGCGGGACATGATCCACTCCTTCAGACAACGTTGTCATGGAATGGAGATAGAAAAGTCCCTACGAAGACATATGTCAATAGCCTGAACCGTGCCGGACACCTTGTTTGCAGCTCAGGCGGTTCTCTTCAGCGACTCAGGCGGTCTGCGCTCCAGCGGGTCTACGCTCCAGCGGGTCTACGCTCCAGCGGCTCTACGCTCCAGCGGCTCTACGCTCAGGCGGGTCTACGCTCCAGCGGTGCGGAGGCGGGCGGCCGGGCCGAAGAGGACCAAGCTCGCCGCGCTGAGCGACCGCGGCTCGAAGGCCTCGATGGCGGCGGTCGCCCGGCGGAAGGCGTCCTCCAGCGGCCAGCCGTAGATGCCTGACGAGATCAGCGGGAACGCGATGCTTTGCGCGCCGAGTCCGTCCGCCACCGTCAGGGAGTTCGCGTAGCAGGCGGTCAACAGGGCAGACCTATCCTCTGTGGAGCTGTAGACCGGCCCGACGGTGTGGACGACCCAGCGGGCGGGCAACCTCCCAGCGGTGGTGGCGACCGCCTGCCCAGTCGGCAGGCCGCGACCGTACTTCGAGGCACGCAGGGCCCGGCATTCGGCGAGGATCTCCGGCCCGCCCTTGCGATGGATCGCCCCATCCACTCCTCCCCCACCGAGGAGGGACGAGTTCGCGGCGTTCACGATCACGTCGACGTGCTGCTCCGTGATGTCGCCTTCGACCAAGTCGTACCGCATACGTCCACTCTCCCACTCGGCCGCCCTCGCTCACCGGGCCACCCTCGCCCGCGCCCCGTCGCGCCCCGCCCGCGCCCCGTCGCGTCGCGCCCCGCCCGCGCCCCGTCGCGTCGCGCCCCGTCGCGCCCCGTCGCGCCCCGTGCGTTGATCATGGAGTTCGCACCCTCGACACGCCAGATCGGAAG
>NZ_JBFBAZ010000263.1:0-4410 GCF_040682475.1 Hamadaea sp. NPDC051192 | reverse complement strand
GTGTCTTTGTTTTTATAGGGTTCGATATAGATTTCTAAAACTTGCTTAAATTCAATATCCTAACCCGCCTCGGCGGGGCCGTGACGTACATCGTCACGGCCCGCCCTTTATGCGTCGACCGGGGCGCTACGCAGCTCGTGGCGAGCGGACGATTCGGCCCAGCAACTCGTCGCGGATGCCGGGGCGGCTGCCGAACACGAGCAGGAACGCGGCCTCTCGAACCAGCCGTTGCGCGGCGGAGTCGAGCAGCACCGACCGGCTGCCGGTCTGGACCGCCAGCACCGTCGCGCACCGCATCGCCAGCTCGGACGCGGTCGCCCGGGCGGCCGGGGTGGATGTCGCGTCGGCCGTCAGCAGCGCGGTGCGGCAGGCGGCCACCTCTGCCGACAGTCGTGGGACGGCCGGGGCGTCGCCCAGCAGCCGGACGCAGCGCTCCGCGACACCGAGCGCCAGGAATCCGTTGAGCGCCCAGCCCGACGCCTCCCGGGCGGCCCAGTCGGCGTACGGCTCGGCGGCCACCAGGCGATCCGAGGCAAGGAAGTGATCGGCGAACGACACCGTCGCCGTCCGGCTGGCGTTGGCCGCCGACAACGGAACCACGGTCGCTCGCAGGGTGTCCGACTCGACGGCGTCGACGAAGTAGAACCGGACCCAGCCGTCGTCGCCGACCGCCGCCACGTGCAGGACGTCGATGAGATCCCAGCCGGTGACCCAGGCCGCTTCCCCGGCCAGCCGCCAACCCCCGGCCGACTCGTACGCCTTGAGCCCGCTGGCGCCCGGCCGGGCGCCCGAATGGGCGATCCCGCCACGGAGGTCGCCCCGTGCCAACGACGCCTGCCACTTTTCGCGTACACCTGGCTCGTCGGAAGAACCCGCCGCCCGCAGCGGGCCGCGATGCTGGAGCCAGACGAAGGCGGTGGCCAGGCAGCCGCCCGCGAACGTCGCCACCAGCGGTCCCACCTGCTCGACCAGACCGCCGACCGCCTCGTAGAAGCCTTCGCGGGCGAGCAGGTCCAGCTGCGACACCGGTACGCGCTCCGCCCGGTCGACCGCGCCGGCCGCCGGGAACAGCACCTCGTCGGCGATCCGCGCGGCCGTGTTCATCATCCGGCGAAGATACCGCAACACAAGCTGGCCTTCTGGATACTTCACATTTCCCATATGATTTATGGATATCTTTGTCTCCGCCGAGCCGGAGGGCGCCATGAACGCTCGCCCCTCGTCCGTAACCCCCGCAGTACCCGACACGCCACCGGAACCCGAACCCGCGCGCCCGATCGGCGAGCGCGAGGCCGAGGAGTTCGTCGCGGCGCGCACCGTTCACCCGGGGGCCGACCCGCAACTCGGAGTCGAGCTGGAATGGCTGCTCGTGGACAAACGGCAGCCGCGCGAACGAATACCGTTCGACACCGCGCAGGCAGCCCTGGCCGACGCCGCCGGATTCCCAACGCTGGCCACGCTGACCTGGGAACCGGGCGGCGCGCTCGAACTCAGTTCCCGGCCCGCGAGCACGGTCCCCGCCGCCCTGGCCGAGATGACCACCGACCTGGCCGCCGTTCGCTCGGCGCTCGGCAAGGCCGGGATCTCGCTGGTCGGCGCGGGACTGGATCCCGTCCGGCCGCCGCACCGCCTACTCGACGCGCCCCGGTACGCGGCGATGGAGGCTTACCTGGACCGCCGGGGCGACGCCGGACGATGGATGATGACCGGCACCGCCTCCGTGCAGGTGTGTGTCCATTCCGGACACGAAGGCCGGGGTCCACTCGGCTTCCGGGAACGGTGGCGGCTCGCGCACGACCTCGGGCCGGTCCTGGTGGCCACGTTCGCGAACTCGCCGATCGCCCGGGGCCTGCCGACCGGCTGGCGCTCGACGCGACAAGCGGTCTGGGCCGCGCTCGATCCGAGCCGTACGCGACCGCCGGTCGGCGACGATCCCCGCGAGGCCTGGGCGCGGTACGCCCTCGACGCCGGCGTGCTCTGCGTCCGCACCGAGAACGGACCGTGGCTGGTGCCGGACGGACTGACGTTCCGCGACTGGATCCGCACCGGGCTGCCTCGTCCGCCGACCACCGACGACTTGGCCTATCACCTGACCACGCTGTTTCCGCCGGTACGCCCCCGCGGCTACCTGGAGCTGCGGATGATCGACGCCCAGCCCGGCGATCGCTGGACCGTGCCGTTCGCCGTCGCGACCGCGTTGCTCACCGACGCACGGGCGGCCGACCGAGCGGCCGACGCCTGCGAACCGTTACGGCGTGTGCCGAGAGTGTGGCAGGACGCGGCCCGCCACGGGCTGACCCGGCCGGCGTTCGCCACCGCCGCGGCGACCTGTTTCGAGGCGGCGCTCGACGCCCTGCCGCGATTGGGCGCACCGCCACTCGTCAGCGCCCGCGTCGCCCAGTACGCCGAACGCTTCGTCGCGCGCGGGCTGACGCCCGCCGACACACTGCTCGAAAAGCTGCGTGTCCGATCGGAGGATGATCAGGCCGCCCTGTGGACAGCCTCAGAGCAATAGGGGTCAACCCTGATGGTTCCGCGTTGACCCCGTAGGACACACTGTGCCGATGGGCAGTGAGATCACCAACGGTGAGATCGTCGTGTCCGGCCTGACCAAACACTACAAACAGGTCAAGGCCGTCGACGGGCTGTCGTTCACCGTGAAGCCGGGGCGTGTGACCGGTTTCCTCGGGCCGAACGGCGCCGGCAAGACCACCACGTTGCGAATGTTGTTGAACCTCGTCCGTCCCACCGCCGGGACGGCGACCATCGGCGGAAAGCGATACGCCGACCTGAGCGACCCGATGATCGGCGTCGGGGCGGTGCTGGAGGCGTCCAGCGCGCACAAGGGCCGGACCGGCCGCAACCACCTCCGGGTCATCTGCGCGGCGGCAGGGCTGCCGTCGGCGCGGGCCGACGAGGTGCTCGAGATCGTCGGGCTGACCCCGGCGGCGAACCGGAAGTTCAAGGGCTACTCGCTGGGCATGCGCCAGCGGCTCGGCATCGCGACGGCGATGCTCGGCAACCCGCAGGTGCTCATCCTCGACGAGCCGGCCAACGGCCTGGACCCCGAGGGCATCCGCTGGATGCGCGACTTCCTGCAGTCCCTGGCCGCCCAGGGCCGGACCATCCTCGTCTCCAGCCACCTGCTCTCGGAGATGGAGCTGCTCGCCGACGACGTCGTCATCATCGCGGCCGGCAAGCTCGTCGCGCAGGGCGCCGTCGGCGACATCGTCGGCAACATGGGCGACGGCGGCCTGGTCCGGGTGCGTACGCCCAAGCCGGACGAGCTGATCGCGGCGCTGGACTCGGCGAGCGTCGTACGCCAGGAGGACGGCGCGCTCGTCGTCACCGGCATGACCGCCGCCGTCGTCGGCGAAGCGGCCCTCCGGGCCGGGGTGGCTCTGCACGAACTGGTCACCGAACGGCCCGACCTCGAACGGGTCTTCCTCGACCTGACCGCCGGCAAGGAGGCGATCCGATGAGGCTGATCCGCAGCGAATTCCTGAAGATCCGCACCACCAACGTGTGGTGGCTGTTCGTCCTCGGCACGCTGGGCCTCTGGGCGATCTCGTTCTTCTTCAACGTCCTGCAGGCGCACTTCGTCCTCAACCCCGAAGGCGTGCCGGAGGACCAGGCGGCGACCTTCAGCGCCATGGCCCAGCCGGCCGCGCTGACGGCGTACCTGGCGACGAGCGGGCAGTACTTCGGGCTGATGTTCGTGATGCTGCTGGGCATCCTGACGGTGACCAACGAGTTCCACCACCAGACGGCCACGACGACCTTCCTGGCGACCCCGCACCGGACCTCGGTCATCATCGCGAAGACGGTCGCGGCGGCCATCTTCGGCTTCCTGCTGTGGCTGCTGACGACCATCCTCAGCGTCGTCGGCACGGCCATCTTCCTCAACATCGAGAACGCGGAGGCGGCGTTCGGCGACTCGGCGGTCATCCGGTCGATCCTGCTGAACCTGATCGCGTTCGCGTTGTGGGGACTCATCGGCGTCGGCTTCGGCGTCCTGATCCGCAGCCAGATCGGGGCCACCGTCACGGCGCTGATCCTGTACCTCGTCGGCACCATCGCGGTCTCGATCATCGTCCAGCTGCTGTACGTGTGGCTGGAGCAGGAGTGGATCAAGCAGCTCCAGTGGGTGATGCCGTCGATCGCGTCGAGCCTGCTCGTCAGCGGGGTCGACCTGCCGGACCAGCCGCACTACTGGGTCGGCGGGCTCGTCCTGCTCGCCTGGGCCGCGGTCACCGGCGTCATCGGCACCCTCATCACCCGCAACCGCGACATCTCCTAACTCGCACTCTCGGACGCCGGCGCATTCGTGCGCCGGCGTTCGCGCGCGTTTTAAGCGCTGGATCAGGGTTCCGGGTCGAATCTTGGGTCAAGATTCGACTTGGAACCCTG
>NZ_JBFBAZ010000262.1:0-4505 GCF_040682475.1 Hamadaea sp. NPDC051192 | reverse complement strand
GTGGTGCTGGGCCTGACCGACGGCGAGCGCGCGCAATTGGTCGCGGCGGTGAGCAGCGGCGAGGCGGTCGAGCTGCTGCGCGACGCGGGGCGGGCGGTCGGCGGCGGCGCGGGCGGCAGCGGGCCGCTGGCGAACGCGGGCGGACGGCGCGTCGAGGGCCTGGACCAGGCATTGGAGCTGGCGCGGGCGGTATGCCACCGGGTGCTCGGGGGTAATTGATCGGGCATGACCGGATATGGGCGTGATTACCAGCCGCGCAGCGGCGACGGATCGATCGCCGCCGAGGACGACTCCTTGCTGCGGGAGCCGCACGACGACGTGATCGACGATCCCGACCTCGAGCAGCTCCCCGGCTACAACCCGAATCCGGAGACCCTGGAGGGGGATCTTCCGGACGAAGAGCAGGACGTAGACGACATCGAGTGATCAGCGGAGCGCGGGCAGCAGCTCGCGCTCCGCCATCTCGAGGAAGGCGCGCTGGCTGTCGGCGCCGATCTGCACCACGGCGACGTGCGTGAAGCCCGCGTCGAAGTACTTGCGCACCGCTTCGGCGTGCTTGCCGACGTCGGGACCGCAGGTGACCTCCTGAGCGACCTGGTCGATGGTCGCCGACTTGGTGGCCGACGCGAACGAGCGCGGTCCGGGCAGTTCGGCGTTGACCGGCCAGCCGAGGCCCGACCACCGGAACTGGTCGTACGCGATCTTCCGGCACGCGTCCTCGTCCGGCCCCCAGCAGATCGGGACCTGACCGTACTTCGGCTTGCCGGGCCCGGCCGCGGAGTCGAAGGCGGTCACCAGCTCGGGCCTCGGCTCGGTGGCGACCAGGACGTCGGCGTACCGGGCGGCGAGGTCGATCGAGTCCGGCCCGGAGACCGCGACGCCGATCGGCACCGGCAGCTCGGGCACGTCCCACAGCTGCGCCTCGGGAACCTCGAAATAGTTCCCCGAATAGTGCAGTACGCCGCCCGACAGCAACGCGTGGATGATCTCCAGCGCCTCCTCGAACATGGCGTGCCGTTCGATGACGTGCGGCCAGGCGCCCACGACGTGCTCGTTGAGGTTCTCCCCCGCGCCCAGCCCGAGAATGAAGCGGCCCTGAGACAGCAGCGAGACCGTCGCGGCCTTCTGCGCCACCACCGCCGGGTGATAGCGCCGGATCGGGCAGGTCACATAGGACATCAACCCCATCCGGTCGGTGGCGTACGCGGCCGCCCCCAGAACCGCCCAGGCGTACGGGGAATGCCCCTGTTCGGACAGCCAGGGGTAGTAGTGGTCGGAGCAGACGGCGTAGTCGAAACCGGCCCGCTCGGCGGCCACCGCGTCGTCGACGAGTTGGCGGGGCGGGCTCTGCTCGCCCATCAAGGTGTATCCGATCTCCGGCATGACCGGCTGTTACCCCGCTCCCCGCCGGTCACGCTCAGGGTCGGAGGATCAACCGGATCGGGTTGCCCTCCTTCTTCTGGAGGCGCTCCACGGCCTGCTCCGCCTGCGCGAGCGGCAGGACGTCGCTGATCGACCGCGCGAAGTCGATCCGGTGCAGCCGGACCAGGTCGACCAGTTGGCGTACGTGCTCGTCGGTGGAGCCGTAGTGGCCGAGGATCTGCTGCCCGAGATAG
This sequence comes from Hamadaea sp. NPDC051192, assembly GCF_040682475.1. Taxonomy (NCBI): domain Bacteria; kingdom Bacillati; phylum Actinomycetota; class Actinomycetes; order Micromonosporales; family Micromonosporaceae; genus Hamadaea; species Hamadaea sp. NPDC051192. The sequence goes on along the minus strand of NZ_JBFBAZ010000262.1, from coordinate 2,889 downwards.
CTGAACCGGGTGCCGTCGCTGATCGTCAGCGGCTTGTCGGTCAGCCCGACGAGGGTCAGCCGGCCGTCCTTGCCGAGGCACTTGGCGGCCTGCTCGCGTACCGGCGGCACGCCCGCGAAGTCGAACGCGCGGGCGAGTCCCGCCCCGCCGGTGGCCGTCCCGACCTGCATACGGAGATCGGGATCGCCCGGGTCGAGGGCGAGGTCCGCACCGAACTCCACGGCTCGTTCCCGGGCGGGGGCGAGCGGATCGAAGGCGATGATCGGGGCCGCGCCGATCAGCCGCAGCAACTGGACGGCGTGCGCACCCAGTCCGCCGACACCCCACACGCCGACTGGAACCGCCGGCGGCGTCTGCGCGGTCGTAGTGATCGCCGCCCAAGGGGTCGACACGGCGTCCGGAATGATCGAGGCCTCTTCGAACGAGAGGTCGTCGGGGATCGCGACCAGCGTGGACTCGGTCGCCAGGGCGTACTCGGCCCAGCCGCCGTCGTAGTCGACGCCACGCGTCCAGACCTGGCCGCCACGCTCCTCCCCGGCCTGGAGCAGCACTCGCCGGCCGGGTTCCCAGGCGGTCACGCCCGGGCCGGGCTCGGCGACCACCCCGGCCACCTCATGGCCCAGGGTGACGACCCCGCCCGGCAGGTAGAGCGGCGTCAGGCTGCCCTCGATGAGGTGCACGTCGGACAGGCACACGCCGGCCGCCTGAACCTTGACCAGCACCTCGCCCGGTCCCGGTTTCGGCGTCGGCACGTCCTCCACCGTGAACTTGCGCGACTTCACGTCCAGCCGTCCGGCCAGCATCGCCCCACCCCGCCTCGGTTCGTCGGACCTACCGCCAGCCTAGGCACAATCGGCGACGGCCTCGGCCCAATCGGCTGGTCAGATGCCGGGGCCGCCGTAATCGCTGCCGTACCCGGCGTGCTGCGCCGTCGTATCGCTGCCGCCCTGGCCCTTCCCCCGGATCGTCCCCTTGCCGCGCTTGCTGCGGTCCTTGGCCAGACCCTTCAAGGCGGCCTGGGCGTCGGTCGTCTGCGCCGCGCGACGGCGGCGAGCGACGACCGCCCAGCCCGCCAGCGCGGCGACCACGGCCGCGCCGGCGATCAGCAGCCACATCATGGCATCGAGGGTAATCGTCGTCACCGTCCAAAGCGACGGTTGTTCCACCACCGCTTCCCTCGCTCGTAGGCGGCCACCACGACGACTATGCCGCCGAGGAGTGGATCGTGTCCGGCCTTCAGATCCTTGACGATCGCGTCGGAACCGCGGGCGGTCGAGGTGCGTACCTCGCTCTGGTGCTGGCGCTCGTCCGCCAGCGTGATCCGGATGTCCTGGCGCTCGGGGGCGCCGTGGTCGAGGCCGTCCCAGCCGTCCTCGTCGTTGCGGTTCGGGCGGCAGGTACAGGCCGACGGGTCGCGGCCGGGCAAGGCGGTCGGGCCGTGAACCGGGCACGAACCGTTGTTGTTGTGGACCAGGACCGGCGTGGCCCCGGCGATGACGTAATAGGTGTGGACTTCGGCGACCGTGAGGTCGCGCATGTCCGCCAGGCCGGTCCAGGTCTTGACCGCCACGACGATCTGCGTGGTACGCCCGGCGACGTCCCGCAGGCGATCCTGCGGCTTCAGGGCCGACGCGTCGACCCAGTCGTTCGCGGTCACGCTCCAGAACGGGTGGTGCTGCGTCGTGTGCACCGTGGACGTCTTGCCGGTCTTCGTGTCCCGCAGGACGACGTCGGCCAGGTCCGAGTCCTTGTTCTTGTGCAGCAGAGTCACTTCGCGGGCGGTGTTCTCGCCGGTGGCCGGGTCGGTGGCGAGCACCTTGTCGCCGACCTTCACGTCCTTGATGGCTCTGGTCGATCCGTCGGCCATCACGACCCGCGTACCGGGTTGGAAGCTATGGCAGGCGCTGCCCGCCCGACCGCCGGCCGCGCCGGTGACCGCTCCGATGCCGCCGGAGATCGCGACGCCGGTCCAGTTCACCCGGCCCGTCGTGGCCAGCTGCGAGGCGGTGTCGCTGACCGCGCCGCCGGCGAACCCGGCGACCATCCGGCCGCCGACCTTGGCCGCGAAGCCGCCCATGGCCCCGGCGACCTTGCCCGCCACCAGTCCGCCGACACCGCCGGTGACCACGCCGATGCCGCCTTGGAGGGCGCCTTGTCCCAGTGAGCCGAGGGCGTCCTTGAAGCCGTGGATGTTGCCCTGTGCGGCGTCCTTGCCGAGGTTGATCAACGCGGCCGCCCCGATGGCACAGGCGGCGGCTCCGACCCCGGCGGTCACCGCGGTACAGGCGATGCCCGCGGCGACCCCGGCGACGATCGCGCCGATCTGGATCAGGGTGTCCTTATGCTCCTTCACCCATTTCGCGGTTGCGTGATAGGCGTCCTTGACCTTGTTGGCCGCTGCTTTGACGGTCTTGGTGACCTTGGCGACGATCCGCGAACCGGCCTGCTTGATCCGGTGGTACGCGTTCTTGACCTTGCTCTTGATGTGGTTGATCGTCTTGGCCACCGCGTGCTTCACCCGGTGGTACGTGTGTTTGACCCAGTTGACGGCCTTCTTGTACTTCTTCTTGACGTAGTGGACCGCCCGATGGACCGTGTGTTTGATCGCTCGAGTCACCCGGTGCACGGCCTTGCGGATCTTGTGCACCGCCTTCTTGACGTGGTGCACGACCTTCTTCGCGACGTGGGTCGCCGCGTGCCAGGTCGATCGCGCGTAATAGGAGGCGTAGCTCCAGGCCGAGGAGTGGGTGACCTTGTGCACCACCTTCTTGACGGCCTTCTTCACCGCCTTGAACGGGTTCCAGCCCCAGTGGCCGGTGGAGTCGGTGGTCTGGAGCGGGTTGCCGTCGCCGTACTGGTAGTGGTTGGCGTCGATGGAGTCCGGGACCG
>NZ_JBFBAZ010000261.1:0-4527 GCF_040682475.1 Hamadaea sp. NPDC051192 | reverse complement strand
GTTAACTCCATGATCAACGGGGACAGGGGTGGGGGTGGGGGCGGGGGGTGGCGGGGTGGGGGACAGGGGTGGGGTGGGGGGTGGGGGGGTTAGGGGGCGAAGGAGGCGAAGAGGTCGCCGGACGACGTCGAGGCGAAGGTGAGGCCGCTGACGAGCAGCCGATCGCCGGCGGCGGCCGCGAAGAGGTTGGGCTCCGCGAAGGCGTCGACGACCTCGTCCCGTGGCGAGCCGAACTGGCTCTTGGCCAGCACCGCCCCCTTGGCCGAGAGGCGTACGCGCAGCACGTCGGCGCCACCGGCCGCGACGGTCACCCGGCCCCGGGTGTATCCGACGACGTCGACGCCGCCGTCCGAGCGCCCGACGACGGCCACGCCACCGTCGGCGGCTCCACTGTCCACAGTAGTCGTCCAGCGTTCGGAACCGTTGCTGCTGAACGATACTGCGATCAGATCGCCGTTGGCGGTGCCGGTCGCCACGGCGTACCCGCCGCTGACCGTGATCCCGTCGAGCCGGTCGTCGGCGCTACCGCCTACGGCCTTCACCCAGCTGAGCGTGCCCGAGTCGGTGTACCGCGCGACGAAGCCGTCGTAGCCGCCCAGCCCGGTGGTGCCGGGGAGCGGCGAACCGGCGGTTCCCGTGACGTAGACGTCTGAGGTACCAGCGGTCACTGCGAACGCCTTGTCCTCACCGGTCCCGCCCAATTGGCGTACCCATTGAAGTTGACCGGAAGGACCGACGCGGGCCAGGAAGGTGTCCTTGTCGCCCGCGTTCGTGCCGTCGAGCGCGCCCTTGGTGTAGCCCGTGACGTAGGCGCCGCCGTCGGCGCTCGCGGCCAGGCCGTAAGCGCGGTCGGCGACCCCCGCCGTCCCGAACTGGGTGATCCAGCGGATCGTTCCCGAAGCGTCGAGACTGGCCACGAAGGCGTCGTCCGCGGCGTTGCCGGCATGCCGGCCGTCGAGGTCGCCCTTGGTGTACCCGGCGACCAGGACGCCGCCGTCGGCCTGCGCGACCACGCCGTAGAGGCGCTCGTCCGCGGCTGTGCCGAACTGAGTGGTCCACGAGCCGGGCCGGGTCACGACCGCGTCGAGCTTCCCGTGGTACGCCTGACCGTCCACACTGGCGCTCGCCGCGAAGCCGACGGTGTACGCGTCGCCGCCCGCGCTCGCGATGCCACCGGCCCAGTCGGTGCCGGCCGTGCCGAGCAGCGAACCGGGCAGCGGCTGCGGCGGAACCGTGCTCAGCGTCGGGCCGAGATACTGGATGGCCTGCGCGAACGCGGACGCCCACACGGACCAGTCGTGGCCGCCGTCGAGGATGCGCATCTGGGCGCTGACGCCCGGAGCACGGCGAGCCGCGTTGTAGAGCGCCTCCGACTCGAAGTCGAGGTCGTGCCGCGCGTCGGCCGGGTCGGGGTTGGCCCACTCGTCGTCGCCGACCGCGATGAACAGCTGGACGGGCAGGTCCGGGTCCGACTCGGCGAGCAGCGCCGGGTAGTTCAGGTCCTGGTAGCGCTGGTCGTCGAAGAGCTTGTCCCCCACGCCGTACGCACCGTAGTCGCGAGCGGACGAATCCGACGGCGGCAGCGGGGTGTAGACGGCGGGGCTCAGCACGATCGCGGCGCTGAACAGGTCAGGGTGCGCGAGAGCGAAGCGGAGCGCACCCGCTCCCCCCATCGAGTACCCGCCGACCAGTCGAGCCTGCCGGATCGGGGCGGTCCGGTAGGTGGCGTCGACGGCCTTCACGAGGTCGCCGGTGAGGGCGGTCTCGACCGGCTTGCCGCTCTGGTACTGCGAGTCGACGTACCAGCTGCCCCGGTCGCTCCACGGCGCGTCGGGCAGGATCGCGATCAGCGGCGGGATCTTCTTCGCCTGGATCAGATCGTCCAAGGTGGACTTGATGGTGGTCCACGCCGTCATCGAGTCGCCCCGCCCGTGCAGCAGGTAGAGCACCGGATAGCGGTCGGCTCCCGACTCGTAGCCGTACGGGAGATAGGCGGTGTACTGGAGATCCTCGCCCAACGCCGCGCTCGCGGCGCTGCCGGTCACGAGCGTGCCGGGACGCGTACGCCCCGCCTCGGCGGTGCCGACGCCACCTATCAGCAGCACGAGGACGGACAGGACGGGGATGAGGAAACGCTTCACTCTGGCTCCTCAGGGATTGGAAACGTTTACAACGCATGGGGATGGGTTGCGTGATCGTTTCCGGCGAGTGTCGTCTTCGCGATCATCGCTGTCAAGGTCGTCTCAACGGACACTCCCGGGTGAGCGCTACGGTTGGTTCGTGAAGATCGGCGAGGTCGCTCAGCAGACCGGAGTCAGCGTTCGTTCCCTGCGCCACTACGAAGCCGAAGGGCTCATCGAACCCGGCCGCTGCCAGAACGGCTACCGCGATTACTGCACGCCCACCGTCGACCGCGTACGCCAAGTCCACGAACTGATCGAAGCGGGGCTGCCGACGCGCATCATCCGCGACGTCCTCCCCCACCTCGGTCCCGGGACGTCCCTGCCGGCCGCCGTCGTCGACCAGCTCGCCCGGCAGAAGGCCCAGCTCGACCACCGCATCGCCGTGCTCTCCCAGAACCGGGACGCGCTGGCGGCGTACCTGGCGGCGGTCGCTTGACCCTGCCGTAAGTGTCAGGGTTTTACGGTCGGTCCATGCGAGCCCTTCAGCAGACTTCCCTGGCCGGTCCGACCGGTCTCCGCCTCATCGACACGCCGCGACCGGTGGCCGGCCCCGGCGAGATCCTGGTGCGCGTCACCGCCGCCGGGGTCAACTTCGCCGACCTCATGCAGACCTACGGCACCTATGTGGACGGTCCCACCGCGCCTTACGTCGCGGGCTTCGAAGCCGCCGGCGAGGTCGTCGCGCTCGGCCCCGGCGTCTCGGCCTTCGCCGTCGGCGACCAGATCCTCGGCATCGGCCCTGGCGCGTTCGCGGAGTACCTCGTCCTGCCCGCGGCAGCCGCCATGCCGCTCCCCCGCGGCTGGTCCGGAGAACAGTCACTCGGGCTGATGCTCAACTGGGCCACCGCGCTCGCCGCGCTCCGCCTCGGCCGCGTCGCGCCCGGTGAGACCGTCCTGGTCCAGGCCGCGGCGGGCGGGGTGGGCCAGGCGGCGGTCCGGCTCGCCCGCCACCTCGGCGCCACCGTGCTCGCGACCGCGTCGCCCGCCAAACATCAACTTGTACGCACAGCGGGCGCGCACGAAGTCTTCGCCACGGTCCCGGACCGGCCGATCGACGTGATCCTCGAATCCGTCGGCGGACCGGACTTCGCCCGCAGCCTCGCCGCCGCCCGTCCGATCACCGGCCGAATCGTCGTCTACGGCGTGGCAGGCGGCGACGCGACAGTCACCAACCGGCAGCTGAACTTCCGTCCCGTTCAGCTCATCGGGCTGCACTTGGGCGTACTGATGGCACATGCGCCGGAACTGTTCGCCGAAGTGCTGGACGAGCTGACCGCACTCGTCGCCGCCGGCGTCATCCCACCCGGCACCCCGACCACGTACGCCCTCGCCGACGGCGCCGCAGCACTCACCGCCCTGGAGTCCCGGTCCACCGTGGGCAAACTCGCCCTCCGCCCCTAACGAACCGGAAAGTCCTTACGCTTGATCTTGGCCCGCCGCCCGTCGGGGTGATGGAAGACGATGCCCTCCGCGAGGTGACCCGGTGCGTACCGGCTCTCCAGGCGGGCCAGGAAATCCTGCAGCTCGGCGTAGCTGCGGGGGGCCGCGACATAATCCGGCGCCGCCAGGTCGAACGGTACGCACACGTGCTCGTCCAGGCCGAGCGGATTGCCCTGGATGCTGGGGCCGAGCGCCTCACACGAGTGCTCGCCGTCCGGCCACGACGAGACGTCGGTCGACCGGGCGGCCGCCCAGATCCACTTGTCCTCCGCCCCGAACTCGTCGGCGTCGGCGTACCACCCGTCGACGATGCCCTGCTGCTTGTGGACCTTGCTCGGATTACGCCGCTTCTCCAGCCGGACGAGCTGCCCCGAGCGGACGGTCAGCCGGACATTGGTGCCGTCGAGCTTCTCGGTGCCGACCCCCTCGCCGTCGAACACCCAGGCGCACTCCGTCCTCGGCCGGTTCACCACCTTGAAGCTGTCGTCGCGCTCGAACAGCGTCGGGATCTTCTCCATGACCTGCTTGCCCCTCCTCACCTGCCCGATCAGTTCCGCATGGGTGATGACGCCGCCCGCCAGCCCGCCCGCCAACGACCGCACCAGGTCGGCGACCGACACCTCCGCCTCGACCGCGATCCGCTTGAGCGCCTTCTTCTCCTCGGGGGAGACCCAGGCGACCAGGCGGGACCAGCCCTCGGGCGGAGTCCACCGGGCCAACTTCTCGGGATCGTTTCGCGGACGGCCGCGACCTCGGCTCTCCTCCATGACTCGAAACGGTAGAGCCGACTTTCCACTGTGTCAATTGGCATAACAGAAATTCGCCACACGCCTCCCGCCCCCACCGCGCTGGATCAGGGATCCGGGTCGAATCTTGGGTCAAGATTCGACTTGGATCCCTGATC
>NZ_JBFBAZ010000260.1:0-4566 GCF_040682475.1 Hamadaea sp. NPDC051192 | reverse complement strand
GTCGCGCCGCGCCGCCACCCCGTCGCGTTGATCATGGAGTTTCCGGTCATGACACGCCGCCGACACCACAGTTAACTCCATGATCAACGGGGTTGGGAGGGGTGAGGGGGTCAGGGTTTGTGGGCGACGAGGAAGATGCGGCGGAACGGGAAGGGCACCACGTCCCGCCGCACCGGGTACGCCTTGGCGAGCCGATCCTGCAGCTGATCGCGGAACCGGCTCCAGTCCGCCGGGCGGTCGGCCAGAGCGGCCCGGACCGGCCGCAGCGCGGTCCCCTCCATCCAGGCCAGCACCGGGTGCGGCTCGTCCGGCCGGACCGGCAGCAGGTGCAGGTACGTCGTCTCCCACACGTCGACGTCGCAGCCGGCCTCCAGCAGGTCGCCGGCGTACTCGGCGGGATCCCACACCGCCGCGCCGTCGCGTAGCCCCTCGATCCGCCCGGCCCATTCCGGGCTGGCCGACAGTTCGCGCAGCAGCTGATGCGACGGCGCCTCGAAGTTCCCGGGCACCTGGAAGGCCAGCCACGCCCCCGTACGCACGGCCTCTGCCCATGAGCGCAGCAGCTGGCGATGGCCGGGAACCCACTGCAGGACGGCGTTGCCGACGATCACGTCCACATCTTCAGGCGGCGTCCAGGTGGACACGTCGCCGACGGCGAACGCGACCTTCCCGGACCGCGCCTCGGGCAGGGACGACGCCGAGTCGATCATCTCGGCGGACGAGTCAAGGCCCTCGATCCGCGCATCGGGCCAGCGCTGGGACAAGGCCACCGTCAAGTTGCCAGGACCGCAACCAAGGTCCACGATGTGGGCAGGCGCGTGACTCCCAACACGTGCCAGAAGATCGTGAAATGGGCGAGATCGTTCGTCTCCGTACCGCTGATACACCCGGGGGTCCCACATTGTGCACGCTCCCACGCAGTATTTAGAAAACCGTACGTCCGTCTTGTTTAACGATAACCGAGGTCACAGCGGGCTCACGAGTGGGTTTCCGAATCGTTACGAAGCCCGCTACGCCCCGGCTCTAGACGTAAACCGACGGTAAGGGATTGCATGATCCGATCAGGTCGTGCAAGAACCCAGCAGGGTGAGAAGGAGATGTCCATGGCATCAGCCAGGCGGCGTTCATTCGTGGCGCTCGTCGCGGCAGCCGGGCTCACGCTCGGCGGACTCGCGGCGTGCAGCTCCGGCGAGAAGTCCAGCGACAATTTGGACAAGCCGGAGTGCGCGGCATTCAAGGACTACACAGGTATCGCCGGTAAGACGGTCAGCGTCTACACGTCGATCCGGGACGCCGAGGCCGACCTGCTTCAGCAGTCCTGGAAGCAGTGGGCCGACTGCACCGGCGTCAAGATCGACTATGAGGGCAACGGCGACTTCGAGGCCCAGCTCCAGGTACGCGTACAGGGCGGCAACGCGCCCGACATCGCGTTCATCCCCCAGCCCGGTCTGCTGTCGAAGCTGGCCAAGGCGGGCAACCTGAAGCCGGCCGCCGAGAAGACGCAGGCGATGGCCACGCAGAACTACTCGGGCGACTGGCTGAAGTACGCGACGGTCGACGGCAAGCTCTACGGCGCGCCGCTGGGCTCGAACGTGAAGTCGTTCGTCTGGTACTCGCCGAAGATGTTCAAGGACAAGGGCTGGACCATCCCCACCTCCTGGGACGAGCTGATCTCGCTGAGCGACAAGATCGCCGCCACCGGCATCAAGCCGTGGTGCGCCGGCATCGAGTCCGGCAGCGCGACCGGCTGGCCGGCCACCGACTGGATCGAGGACGTCCTCCTGCGTGACCAGGGCCCGGACGTCTACGACCAGTGGGTCGCGCACAGCATCCCGTTCAACGACCCGAAGATCGTCTCGGCGGTCGACAAGGTCGGCTCGATCCTCAAGAACGACAAGTACGTCAACGGCGGCCTCGGCGGCGTGAAGTCCATCGCGACCACCTCCTTCCAGGCCGGCGGCACGCCGATCACGACCGGCAAGTGCGCGCTGCACCGCCAGGCGTCGTTCTACGCCAACCAGTGGCCGCAGGGCACCAAGGTGGCCGAGGACGGCGACGTGTTCGCGTTCTACTTCCCGGCGGTCGACCCGTCGAAGAAGCCGGTGCTGGGCGCGGGCGAGTTCACCGCGATCTTCGACGACCGGCCCGAGGTGCAGGCCTTCCAGACCTACCTGGCCAGCGCGGAGCACGCGAACTCGCGGGCGAAGCTGGGCAACTGGGTCTCCGCCAACAAGGGCCTGGACATCGCGAACGTCGCCAACCCGATCGACAAGAAGTCGGTCGAGATCCTGAAGGACTCCTCGACGGTGTTCCGCTTCGACGGTTCGGACCTCATGCCGGCCTCGGTCGGCGCGGGCTCGTTCTGGAAGGGCATGACCGACTGGATCAACGGCAAGAGCACCAAGGACTCGCTGGACTACATCGAGAACAGCTGGCCGAAGTGATCCTGGGTCACGGCGACCCGTCGTGACCGTGAAGACATCGACACCAGCCGGAGCTCCGTCCGCATCGGACGGGGCTCCGGCCGCCCACCGGCCCTGTGGGGCACACCGGGAGATCAGATGGATTTCAGCAACGAACCACCGAAACTCTTAGAGCTGCTCTACGGCGTCATCGGCTTCCTGGCCGTGGTCGGCCTGTTGTTGTTCGTGCTCGACAAGCTGCCGATGCGCAAGGACCGGTGGGTCGCCCTGACCTTCCTGTTCCCCGCCGGCCTCCTGCTCACCATCGGCCTGATCGTCCCGGCCATCCGCACGTTCATCCTGTCGTTCACCAAGCCCGACATCGCCAACCCGGGCCAGAACAAGTTCGCGGGATTCGAGAACTACATCTGGATGTTCACCGAGCCGGAGTCCCGGCACACCCTGCTGAACACGCTGCTGTGGGTGGTGCTGGTCCCGACGGTCTCGACCGCGGTCGGACTGATCTACTCCGTGCTGGTCGACCGCTCGCGCGGGGAGGCCTTCGCGAAGTCGCTGATCTTCATGCCGATGGCGATCTCGTTCGTCGGCGCCGGCATCATCTGGAAGTTCATCTACGAGTACCGCCCCGAGGACGAGCAGCAGCTCGGCCTGCTCAACCAGATCGTGGTGTGGCTGGGCGGCAGCCCTCAGCAGTGGCTGCTCAAGGGCCCGTGGAACACGCTGTTCCTGATCGTCGTGCTGATCTGGATCCAGGCCGGCTTCGCGATGGTCGTCCTGTCCGCCGCGATCAAGGCGATCCCCGCCGAGATCGTCGAGGCGGCCCGGCTGGACGGCGTCACGCCCTGGCAGATGTTCTGGCGGGTCACCGTCCCCAGCATCCGGCCGGCCCTCGTCGTCGTCCTCGTCACCATCACGATCGGCACCCTCAAGGTCTTCGACATCGTCCGCGCGATGACCGGCGGCAACTTCGGGACCAGCGTCCTGGCGTACGACATGTACAACTGGGCCTTCCCGTTCGACAACACCGGACGAGGCTCGACGCTGGCCGTCTTCCTCTTCCTGCTCGTCACGCCGATCGTGATCTACCAGATCCGCAACCTCCGCCAGCAGAGGGAGATCCGATGACCGTCGTACCGCCTGCCGTCGCCAGCGGCGAGACCGAGGTCGCGCCCAGCGATCAGGGCGGCGTGGCCAAGCGCGTCGGCAAGAAGCTGACCAGCCGCACCGCCACCGTCGTCTCGATCGTCATCGCTCTGGTGTGGACGATCCCGACGTTCGGTCTGTTCATCTCCTCGTTCCGGCCGGAGAACGACATCAAGAGCAACGGCTGGTGGAACTTCTTCACCAGCCCCAGCTTCACCCTGGAGAACTACCAGGAGGTGCTGTTCGGCACGTCCAACGTCAACGGGCGGCTGGCCAGCTACTTCATCAACTCGATCGTGATCACGATCCCGTCGGTGCTGTTCCCGGTGTTCTTCTGCAGCCTGGCCGCGTACGCGCTGGCCTGGCTGAACTTCAAGGGCCGGGACTGGATCTACATCGGCATCTTCGCGTTGCAGATCGTGCCGCTCCAGATGGCGCTGGTCCCGCTGCTCAGCTTCTTCAGCCGGGGCGTGACCATCGGCGGCGTGAACATCATGCCCGCCTGGCATCTCGAAGGGCCGGACAAGTTCATCCAGGTCTGGTTCGCCCACACCTGCTTCGCCCTGCCGCTCGGCATCTTCCTGCTGCACAACTTCATGTCCGAGCTGCCGCGTGACCTGATCGAGGCGGCGAAGGTGGACGGCGCGAGCCATCCGAAGATCTTCCGCAGCGTCGTGTTGCCGTTGATCGTGCCGGCCCTGGCCAGCTTCGCGATCTTCCAGTTCCTCTGGGTGTGGAACGACCTGCTCGTGGCGCTCATCTTCGCGGGCGGCAATCAGCGCACCGCGCCGCTGACCGTGCGCCTGGCCGAGATGGCCGGTACGCGGGGCAACGAATGGCAGCGCCTGACCTCGGGCGCGTTCATCTCGATCGTCGTACCGCTGATCGTCTTCCTGTCGTTGCAGCGCTACTTCGTCCGCGGCCTGCTCGCGGGCTCGGTCAAGGGCTGATCTCGCGACCTGTCCCGCCCGCGTACGGTGCGGGACAGGTCGCTAGACCC
>NZ_JBFBAZ010000259.1:0-4689 GCF_040682475.1 Hamadaea sp. NPDC051192 | reverse complement strand
CCTTCAAGGAGGTCGCCGAGTCCGTGCGCCAGCACCGAGGCGGCGACACCTACAACGCGTACCGCAGGCGCCTCAACACAGAGATCAAGCGGATCCTGCGGGCAGCGGCAGATCATCCGCTGAAACGCATCCTGGAGATGGGACCTAGGAACCAGCTGGTGTGGAGGCAGGGCACCGTCTTCGCCGGGCAGGACCTTCACTACGCCCACAAGCTGTCCCAACAAGTCATCAAGAACGTGCGTGCCAACCCGAACCTCGCGATGTCGCCCGGCAATCTCGAACCCGTCGGCGGCGACTTCCACCTCGCGGAGTACGGCCACGACACCGAGCGGCTCACCGACTACATGGCCACCGCGAGCGAGGAGGCGCGCACGGCAGTGCGCGTCGGCACCGAAGATCTGGCCGTACGCCGAATCGGGCCGGGGCGGCCGGGGCAGGCGGGTTACATCACGATCGGCGGCCTGGTGCACTTGGCAGTCGTGTCGGCGGGCGTAGTGGTGATCCTCCGAGCGTCCCACGACCGGACCGAGGCAGTCGCCAACCTCATGGAGTTCGGCGCCGGACTCGCCGTACAGGAGATCGTCCTACGCGGATTCGGTGGAGGCCCGGCCATCGTCGTACCGATCGTCATGAACATGCGCAGCGACGACCCGCAGGTCAGCCGCCAGCGCGCGATGGACGAGGCCCGGCGCGAACTCGTCCACAAATACGTCGACGCCTACCTTCCCGAAACCAAGGTCGGTGGGAAGTACGACCCGGCGGTGCTCGACGGCGTTCACCAACTGCTGTTCGAGGTGCCGCCGACGCCAGAGCCACAACCCTCAGAGGTAGAACCTCGGTGAAGGCTCCTTGAACTGCCCAGCCGCCGGATGGGCCAGCCTCGCAGCCGTTGGTGCGTCACACGGTGCGGGCCAGGTTGCCGGCGTAGTCCGGGCCGAGGCCGCCGCAAACCATGATCATGGACGCGGCCCGCTGACACTTGCACCGCTATGCCCACAGGGCTCAAGCAGCTCGTGCTGGAGAATCGAGGGGCGCGGACTTCGACCTCGACCTTGACCATGACCAGGACTCGGGAGTGTCTCCGCCGACAGCATGGTGGGCGAGACCCAGCATGACGGCCACATGCTGGTGACGCCGGGCGGCACTGAACGCCGTCACGCTACGCGACGCGACCGTGATCGATCAGGTCCTCCACCTTCGATCGAGCCGGGTCCGTGCCGTGCTGATCAGCTAAGGCGCCGCCCGTTGACCTGATGAGAAACGGAAGCGCCTATGGGTCATTTTCGGCGGGCCTCGCGCCTCGGGGAAGCGTTGCCGAACCGTTCCCGCAGCCAGCCGAGATGACGTTCCTCAAGATCATCGTATGGGATGTCCGGGCGAGCCGCGAGAGCGTCGAGCAGGAAAGTCTGCATGGCCTGCTCGATAGCCGCAGGAATAAGGGCGAACTGCTTCTCAAGGTCACTCTGAGTTGCTAGGCAAGGCCACTGTTTTCCACATGCTCCGCAGTTCCACAAAGGGTCCGGACCATGGCGTTCTGGCTGGGCGTCTGTCACGCGTATGTCTACCTTTGTATGCGCACCAGGATCCGCAGATGTGGCGCTCGAAGTGCAGAACCATAGTCATCACATGGCCCCAGCAGTTGATAATGACCGAAGCTTGTCTGAGGGGGTGGGCGTCCGCAATGCACATTCTGGCAGACATCCACCGTGATTCGGTGGCACAGAATGCGTCTCGCTGCCTGCCGCGACGCGGAACCGGCCCAGTTCTCGGCTCACGCGGCACCCCGTTGTACCGCACGCGGCCTGCGAGGCTTTGTCAAGTGCCGTTGCTCGACAGCGTTGTCGGTTGGAGCCGTAGGAGTTCGGTGCGGGCGAAGAGCACCTGGTCGCTGTCGGCACCTCTCGATGCGGCGAGTTGGTCGGCGAGATCGTGGGCCGCTTCGAGGCGGTGGTGGCGGGTTCGGCGGTTGGCGCGGCCGTGCGCCGCTCTGCGGTAGGCGCGGCGTTGTTTCCAACCACCAGCCAGCGCGTCGAGTTCCTCGGTCGTGATCACGCCGCTGTCGGCTTCGGGCGTCATGACCGCGCGCATGGCCGCTCGTTCAGGTTTCACGGTCAGGTGGAACACGGCGATCACGACCGCGAAGCTGATGATGATCTCTACGATCATCAGGGCGATCACCACGATGCCGTTTCCGCCGCTGAGGCCGCCGTTGGCGTCCCACAGGCCATGCAGGACCATCGCGGTGAGCACGAGTCCGGCGCCGAGCCCGATGCGGCGCCGTTGCGCGACGGTGCCGACCAGGTAGACGACTCCCGCGCCGGCGATCGCGGAGTACAGGATGTGGGAGGTGAAGCCGGTCAGCAGCCGCAGGGCGACGACGTGCAGCGCTGTGGACAGCTGATCGGAGCCGAACTGCTCCGCGCCGGCGTTGAGGCCGTAGGAGATGTCTTCGATGATCTCGAACCCGAGACCGCAGAAAGCGCCGAGGATGAATCCGTCGTACGCGGTGCGCACCACCCGGGGTGCGATGAACATCAGCAGCAGGACCCCGGCTGCCTTGCCGAACTCCTCGAAGATCGGTGCGGTCAAGCCGGCCCCGAAGTCCTGCTGGAACGTCTGCCCGAACACCTTGCCGTACAGGTCGAGCAGAGCGCTGTTACCGGACAAGGCGATCGCCCAGGTCGCGGCGAAACCGCCCCAGAGGAACCCCGCCACGACGAGCACCAGGGGCTGACGGGAGTAGCGGTCGATGCGCGTGGTGAACCACCAGAACAGCACCGCGTAGCAGGCGAACACGAGGGCGCTGACGGCCAGGGCCGGCGCGTAGAGCCGGATGCTCTGGTTGAGCATGCCGACCAGCTGCCAGATGCCGTAGAAGACACCGAACAGGTACACCCAGAAGCAGGCGTTGCGGGGCTGCCACAGTGACACCGGCCGGCCCCAACCGGTCTGTCGATCGCCGTCACGCGGGCGGCGACCGCTGGCATGGACTCCGGGACGACGGTCATGATCCGCTCCCGTCGACGGGGCGTACGGAACGCAGCATCGCCGCGACTGGCTGACTCAGGCCCTCCGGGGCGGTCTGTGGCCCGTAGATCTGGATTTCCACACCGGTATCGCCGAACACGAACGCGGCGACAAGACCAACTTGGCCCAGCCCGTCGTAGTGCGCCGCGATGCCGTGCTGCCCAGTCGCGTTGGTGATGGTGACCGGATCGCTGGTGACCCGGAAGTCTCCCGCCGCGCCGCGCATGCCCTCGGCGTTCTTCTTGATCTGCTCCAGCAGCTGGATCGGCGTCCCGTGATAGGTGTCGGCGACGACCTCGAACACCACACCCCCGTATGTCACAGCTGCGGTCGCCGGATAGGACTCGGCGGGCGTCGCGGGACTCTGCCGCAGCCCGGCGACCAGATTCGCCCCCACCGCCGGGGTGAACTGCACCCCATCACCGACCTGTACGACGTCCCCAGCCTGAATCGGATCGTCGACCTGCACGGACTTGCTGACCGCAGGCATGATCCACCCCGCGACCACCACCAACAGGACGACCAAAGCCGCCGGCAGCAGCGTGCGCCGATCAAGCCCCAACCACCGCCGGTCCACCGGCACCCAGTCGGCCCGCCACGAAGGACCTGCCTCGTCCACCACCGACACCACCCACCCACGCGAATCACAAGCACCCGGCGTTGCGCCCGCTCGTCCAACCCAGACGGCGCATAGCCAGAATTACGCATCAGACATACGTTCGGTGGTAAATTGTGCAAAACGGGTTTCAAGGCGGGACTGGGCCTGCTGCGGGCGCGAAGCCCCCGGACATGTCCGCCTTGGCCAGCGAAGGCTGTGAGCCCGGGCTCGCTCTGGGGCGTCGAGGCTGATCCCCACGCCGGTCAGGATCGGACCGAGTCCGTCGTGCAGCTCGCGGCGCGACCGGCACCATGCTCTCACGGGCCGCTACCGGTTCCTAAATGGATAGCTTCTGATACTTCCTCCAATATGGGACAGCCGGCGGCTGACCAGCCTGCGACGAGGTGCTGGCATGGGCGCGGTCCCGGTCGACGGCCCGAAGCATAATCCCCGGCGCATTGGGAGAATCTGCTCCAACGACCGACATGGCCAGCGGTAGCCGCGGACGCGACGCTTGAACCCGCGTGGATGTGGACGGTCGGCCGTTGCGGCGGCGCCACCGTGAACGCCGCGCATTCGCGTGGACCCGACTTACGGTTGTTCGCGGGGTTGCTGGTAGGGGTCGGTGATGGTGCGCAGGTCGGCCAGGAGTTGTGTGAGCTGGCGCATGCGCGCGGGCCCGAGGTGGGCTCGCCAGGTGGCTTCGATGTCGCGTACGACGGGGATGCCGATCTGGACGAGTTCGTGGCCTTTGGCGGTCAGTTGGACCAGGCGGGCGCGGGCGTCGCGCGGGTCGGGTGTTCGCTGGACGTAGCCGGCGTGTTCGAGCTGGTCGACGATCGAGCCGACGGTTTGTTTGCTCAGCTGGGCGGCGTCGGCGAGGTCGGCGAGCCGTGAGCCTTCGGCGGCGATGCGTTGGAACACGCGTGCCTGGTTGAGCGGAAGGGCGTGGCCGTGGGCTTTCAGCTCGGCCAGGCGTACGCCACGGGGCCGGGGTCGTTCTGCCCGCCGGCGAGCCGCCGTTCACCCTCGTGGTATGCACGACGACGCTGCTCGGCGAGGCC
>NZ_JBFBAZ010000258.1:0-4713 GCF_040682475.1 Hamadaea sp. NPDC051192 | reverse complement strand
GTCGAATCACAGCCCAAGATTCGACCTGGAACCCTGATCCAGCCGCAAAACAGCGGGCGGCAGGCTCAGTTGGTGATCTTGCCGCCCGCCACGTCGACGGTCACTCCGGTGATCCAGCCGGACGCGTCCGAGGCCAGGAACACCGCGGCCGAGGCGACATCGTCGGGGGTGCCCATGCGGCGCAGCGGATGCGCCTCGGCGATGCGCTCGGCCATCTCCGGCGGCATCATCCGCTCGACGCGTTCGGTCCGGATCGACGACGGCGCGATGCAGTTCACGCGTACGCCGTGCGGCCCGACCTCGTCGGCCAGCTGCCGGGTCAGCATCACCACCCCGGCGTTGGCGGCCGCGTACGCGACGTTGGCCCGGCTCGGCTGACGGCCCGCCGCCGAGGACATCGTGACGATCGCGCCCCGGCCCCGGTCGACCATGCCGGGCAGGAACGCCCGGATCGTCAGGAACGTCGACGTCAGGTCGGACTCGAGCACCTCACGCCACCGGGCGGGGTCCAGCTGCCAGCTCGGCGCCGGAGCGCCCTGCCCACCCGCGAACGCCGCGAGCACCTCCACCGGACCCAGTTCCTGCTCTATGCGTACCGTCGCCTGATCGATCTGGGCGAAGTCCGTGACATCCGCACGGAGCGCGAGCCCGACGGGCAATGTGGACGCGACCTCGTCGAGCGCGGCCTGGTCGCGGCCGATCACCGCGACCCGCGCGCCCTGTTCGCCGAACGCCCGAGCGGTCTGCGCGCCGATGCCACGCGAACCGCCGGTGACCACGACCGTCTTGCCCGCCAGATCCGGATAGCTAGCCATGGCCTCAACCTATCCTCAATCGTCGAACTCGAACCCGCTTTCCTCGGCCCGCGCGACCAGCACACGCATGCCGTCCGGATCGTTCGCCAGCGCGCTCATCCGCGCGCCGAGGTCCTCCAGCGCGGCCCGGTCCGTGCCGTAGGCGCAGAACATGCCGCCTTCCGGGTCGTACGCGAGCCGCCCGGCCAGGTCGGGCGCGTCGTTTCGCACGACGAGCTGTGCGACGCCTTCCCAGAAGTAGCCGTTGGGTTCGTGGCCGAGTTCCTCGATCAGCTCGTCCACCGCGGTCGATCCCGCGTTGAGCAGCAGCGAGTACTTGCCGGGGGTCGTCTCGACCAGCTTCAGCGGATGCACCGCGGCATTGTCGCATCGACTAGGGTCCCAGCGTGCTTTCAGTGCGCCTCTTCCATGCCGTCGCTGTCGCCGTCGGCATCGGCGTCGCACTCGCTGCCGGCGCCTGCTCCCCCGGCTCGACGACGACCGGCAGCCAGCCCGACTCGACGATGGCCGCCGCGCTGGACCTCGCCCCCGAGCTGGCCGACGCGAACGCGCTGTTCACCGATTGGGAGGCGCTGGGGCACAAGGACTCGGGCGCCTTCGCCGCTGCGCTGATCCGTGACGACGACGCGCTGCAACGTGATCTCGGCATCCGGTCGATCGACGCCGACTGGGAGCTGGACCTGTGGCAGCCGGGCACGACCACGACGGTGATCCTGCACTACGCCGACGCCGATCTGGCCGCGCTGCCCGGCAAGCTCACCACGCTGGGCTATCGCGCCGACGGCACCGTCTACACCGGAACCATAGACCGAAGTCACTTGTGGACGATCCCGGCGCGGACCATCGGGGTCGACCTCGACCGGCGGCTGCTCGTCGCGAGCCCGGACGCGACCACGGTCCGTTCCGTCCTCGCCGCCCCGCCGCACCCGCTCGGCCGGCTGGACGCGCTGAAGCCACTCCTGTCGGCGGTCGCCGCCCGCCCCGTGGTCACCGCCGCGGTGTCTGTCGGCTCCGCCGCCTGCGCGAAACTCGACCACGTGGTCAGCAAGGGCCGCGCCACTCCCGAGATGATGCAAGCGGTACGCGGGCTGTTCAGCGGCCCGTTCACCGCCCCGAACGCGCAGCTCACCGCGGTGACCTCGGCGACCACGGCGTACGCGGGACTGACGTTCGCCGACGAGCGCGCCGCGGCGGCGAATCGGGAGGGGCGGGCGGCGGCGGTGCGTACCGTCGGCGGGCTGGCCGGCGACCCGGACGGAATTCAGGTCACCGGCAGCTCCGTCAGCGGGCCGGTGCTCGGCTTCGACCTGAAAGCTCAGGATCCGCAGACGTTCCGCAAGCGGGTGACCGCGGGGACGCTCGGCGTGGACGTCTGCCTCTGAACCTCACGCTTTCAGCAGCCGCTCTACCAGGTCGTCGACGTACTCCGGCGTCAGCGGGCCGAGACCGAAGAGGACGCGTACGTACAACGGCGCGAGCACGTGATCCACGATGTCTAGTGTGGACGGTGCTGGTTCGCCGCGCGCCGTCGCACGGTCCAGCAGCTGCTGCAACTGGCCGCCCCGCTCGGCGATGAACCGCTCGCGGGCGGCGATTCCCGGTTCACCGGACGCCGCCAAGGCGATGACGAGCCGCAGTACGGCGAGCCCCGACGGCCCGCTGACCTCACGCGCGACGCCCGCCGCGTACGCCCGCAGGTCGTCGCGCAGGCTGCCCGTGTCGGGCATCGGCGACGACGTCGTGAGCCAGTCGAGCGCCACGTCGGCGCTGAGTGCCTCCAGGCTGCCCCATCGGCGGTAGATGCTCGTGTCGGCGACCTGCGCTCGAGCGGCCACGTCGCCGATGGTGAACGCGCCGTAGCCACGTTCGGCTGCCAGCTCGGTGACGGCCTGATGCACCGCCGCGCGTACGCGGGCGCTGCGCCCGCCGGGCCGTTTGGGCTTGTCCACCATGACTTCAGCTTAACGCAGCTCACACTTGCGTTAGCGACCCGCCGATACTAGCGTCCTAACGCAGTGAACCACTGCGTTAGGAGTCGTCGTGACCGTGATCGACCAGATCGACGCCGCCCTCGGCATGACCAGCGGCATCGTGCGCAGCGTGTCCCCCGGCCAGCTCGGCGACCCGTCACCGTGCGCCGGCTGGGACGTGCGCTTCGAGCTGAACCACCTCGTCGGCGGGATGCGGATCTTCGCCGCCGAGCTGACCGGCGTACCGGCCGGCGGCGATCACCACGACGACTGGCTGGGCGACGACCACCAGACCGCTTACGCACTCGCGTACGCGCTCGACCAGGCCGCCTGGCGCCAACCCGACGCCCTGAACAGGACGGTGCAGCTGTCGTTCGGGCCGATGCCCGCACCAGCCGCCGCGTTGATCCATCTCACCGAGGTACTCGTGCACGGAGCCGACCTCGCCGTGGTGATCGGCCGCCCCGACCTCGTCGACGACGACGCGTGCACGCACCTGCTCGCCACGATGCGGGGCATGGACATCGAGCCGTTCCGGCGGATGGGCGCGTTCGGCCCGGAGCAACCGATCGCCGCAGACGCTGTGCCGCATCGGCGGCTGCTGGCGTACCTGGGACGGACCGGCCTCTGACGGCCGTGATGTGGCGCAGGCATCCCGCGTGCGATACCTGCGCCACGTCACTCGTGCCCGCCCCTACCCACGGCGCCGCCCCTACCCACGGCGCCGGCTCTGGCTACGGCGTCGGGCTCGGGTTACGGCGTGGGGCTCGGGCTCGGGTAGTTGGCCGGCCGGCTCGGCGACGGCACGACCACCGGCTTGGTGGGCGACGGACTCGGGACGCCTGACGGCTTCCCGTCCGTCTCGGACGGCGTCGGCTGCCCCGGCTTCGACGGGGACGGCACGGCCGTCGGAACCGAGCCGGACGGAGTCGGCACGGTCGTCGGCGGGAGCGTCGACGACGGCGAGGGGACAGGTGCGGACGGCGACGGGGACGGCGTCGCGGGCGTCTGCCCGCCACCGGCGGCGGCCACGGCTATCGGCGTACCGATGAGAATCGTGGCGACCGCGACCCCCGCGACCGCGAGAGTGGTGGCGCGCTTGCGCCGGGCCGCGACCACGGCCCGCTGGGTGAGATTCACTGGAACTGCCTCCTCGGCGATCTCGGACAGGGTGGACCGGAGGAAGTCGTCGAACTGGTTCATGCCCGCACCTCCACAAGTGGTTCGGCCGTCGGCAGCGTCTCCCGCAACCGTTGGACCGCCCGGTTCGCTCGGCTGCGGACGGTCCCGATCGAGCAGCCCAGGATCTCGGCGACCTGCGTCTCCGAGAGGTCCTCGTAGTAGCGCAGGACGACGACCGCCCGCTGCGGCTGCGGCAGCCGCAGCAACGCCTGCCGCATCGCCAGCCGCAACCCGGCGTGATCGGCCGGGTCCGGCTGCAGCTCGGGCAGCGCCCAGGTCGGGGCGACCTGCCGTTGCCGTGACCGCCGCCGCCACCAGCTGACCTGCTCGCGATACATCGCCGTACGCACATAGGCCTCCGGGTCCTCGTGCCGGACCCGGCGCCAGTGGGCGTACGTCTTGGTCAGTGCCGACTGCACCAGATCCTCGGCGGCATGCTGATCGCCGGTGAGCAGGTACGCCGCCCGAATCAGCGCGGGCGTACGCACCCGGGCGAACTCGGCGAACCGTTCGTGCTCGTCCATACGACCTCCCTCCACCCCTACAGACGCCCAGCTCTCCCCGACCTATCCGTCGCGTTTCCGCCGCGCCCCAACCGGCGGCCGCGCTTCGCGCGAGTTGGCAGCAGATCACGGATATGCCGGTGACAACCGGCCTTGGGCTCAAGGGGTGGTCGCAACACTGCCTTCGTGGAGCTTACGGGCGAGGGTTTCGGCGGGGGTGTAGAAGCCGAGGGCTTTGCGGGG